>CAYFTJ010000040.1:0-14007 GCA_964346155.1 uncultured Oscillospiraceae bacterium | reverse complement strand
CTTCATTGTCGGGAACAGGAGAACGTCCCGGATAGAGGCGCTGTCGGTCAGCATCATAATCATGCGGTCAACGCCGATGCCAAGGCCGCCGGTCGGCGGGAGGCCGTATTCAAGGGCGTTAATGTAGTCTTCATCGACCCTGGGGTTAAGATCGCCAAGGGCACGGCGGGCAGCGACCTGCTTTTCAAAGCGTTCACGCTGATCAAAGGGATCGTTAAGCTCGGAGAAGGCGTTGCCCCCTTCCCTGCCGGAAATAAAAAACTCGAACCGTTCAGTCAAGGCAGGGTTATCCTTTTTACGCTTGGCCAAGGGAGAAATTTCCACCGGATAGTCGATGATGAAAGTGGGCTGAATGAGGTTCGCTTCAACATACTCATCAAACAAAGCTGCCAGGCAATCGCCTTTGGTTGCGTTCTTTTCATAACGTACACCCATTTGATCAAGGGTTTTACGGGCCTGTTCATCATTTTCCCAGGTAGCATAATCTACCCCGCAGGCTTCTTTGACTGCTTCCGGCATGGAGATGCGCTTCCAGGGCGCCTTCAATTCGATTTCCTGCCCCTGATAGGTGATGAGCGTGGTGCCGAGTACTTTCATAGCCACTTCTTCGTACATTTCTTCGACCAGGTTCATCATGTCGTTGTAGTCAGCGTAGGCTTGGTACAGCTCTATCATGGTGAATTCAGGGTTATGGAAACGGCTCATGCCTTCGTTGCGGAAAATACGGCCAATTTCATACACCCGATCGATGCCGCCAACAACCAGACGCTTTAAGTAAAGCTCCGTCTCAATGCGCAGGAACATATCGATATCCAAGGTGTTGTGGTGAGTTTTGAAGGGGCGGGCAGCCGCGCCAATCTCCAGTGTATGAAGGATGGGCGTATCTACCTCCAAAAAGCCACGCTTATCCAGAAAAGCGCGGATAGCCGAAATAATTTGGCTGCGCTTGATGAACGTCGCTTTCACTTCGGGGTTGACAATCATGTCAAGATAGCGGCGGCGGTAACGCAAATCATCATCCTGCAAACCATGATATTTTTCAGGCAGAGGTTTTAAACACTTGGTCAGGAGGGTCAGTTCTGTAACGTGTACCGATACCTCCCCCGTCCTGGTTTTAAACACATGGCCAGTAACACCCAAAATATCGCCGATGTCATGGCCTTTAAACGCTTGATACTTGTCTTCGCCAAGGTCTTCTCGGCGCACATAGATTTGAATCAGACCCTTGTCATCCTGTAAATGGGCAAAAGAAGCCTTGCCCATGATGCGGCGCGTCATCATGCGGCCGGCGATGGTCACGGTCTGACCTTCCAAGGTTTCGTAATTTTCCGGCAAATCACTGCTGTTGTGGGTTTTAGGAAAGTTAGTTATTTCGTAAGGGTTTTGCCCCGATTGAATGAGGGCCTGTACTTTGTCGCGGCGGATTTGTTCCTGTTCGCTAAAAGATACCGTTTGATTTTCTTGCATGATTTCTCTCCTTATCGGCGGATTTTGAGGATTTTCAAGGTCATATCTCCCTGAGGAGTCGTGGCAACAACTTTTTGGTTTCGTTTATTGCCAAGAAGAGCCTTGCCGATAGGAGACTCGTTGGAGATGATATTATTCATCGGGTCGCTTTCACGAACACCGGAAATGGTGTAGTCCACAGTTTCATCAAGGGTTTCATTATACACCGTCACGGTGGTGCCGATGTTCACCCGATCGGTGCGGATTTTTTCATCTTCCAGGATAACGGCGCGGCTGATGGTGTTTTCTAAATCAACAATCTCGGCTTCCAGTTTGGATTGTTCATTTTTCGCCTCGTCGTATTCAGCGTTTTCACTTAAGTCGCCAAAACCACGGGCAACCTTTATCTGCTCGGCAACCTCAGCCCTGCGTACATTTTGCAGGTATTCGAGTTTTTCCTTCAATTTCTTGAGACCATCAGCAGTGATGACGGTTTGTTTTTGTTCGTTCATTCGTTTGCTCCTTCACACATCAAATAGAACCGCAAAGCGATTGCCATTTATTATACCCGTTTAGAGAAAAAAAGTAAAGATTTTCAACGCATGAAACCCTTGAAAAACAAAACAATTCTGAGTATAATAGTAAGTACTTTCTAAATTCTATTTTAGCGCACATCTTGGAGGCCTATGACGATACAGGATTCGATACAAGCATTAAAAGCAGCCGGATTTGATTGCTCTTTGATTTCCACAAACGAAATCGTGTTTAATCCGGCCTTTCGTCCGTTATGTGAACAAAATCTTTGCGGAAAGTATCACAGCAGCTATGCCTGCCCCCCAGACTGTGGAACGCCTGAAGAAATGAGAAAGAAGGTACTACAGTTTTCCAAGGCTCTTGTTACCCGAAGCGCACAGCCGCTAAGCGATTGGCGCGACTCCGAGCAGTTAGAGCTTGCCAAGCACAGGCATAACCGGGCGATGCTTGCGGTCATCAACCGGATGCAGGTAAATTCTATCGACTGCCTCTACTGCGGCGCCGGCCCCTGTGACCTGTGCAGCCCTTGTGGCTTGGTTATAAATGAGCCCTGCCCTTTTCCGGATAAGCGGTATTCTTGCCTGTCCGCCTACTGTATCAATGTAACAAAATTATCCCAAACAAGCAAACTATCTTTTAACGTAAGGGAAAATCATATGGCTTTCTTTTCGCTCATTGCGCTGGGCAAACAGCCTTGTTGACAAATCGCCTTACAAACCCTATACTAATTTAGTTTTTTAAGGAGGCTATATTTTATGAGTGACAAGCGTATTGCTATTTTAGTTGATTCCGGCTGTGATGTGCCCAAAGAATATCTGGAACGGTACCCTTTTTATATGGTGCCGCTTAAAATCATCTATCGAGACGGCGAGTATCTGGACGGCATAACCATCTCGCCCCAAGAAGTCTACGATCGTTTCGAAATGGAAGTGCCCAAAACCGCACAGCCGAGCCTTGAGGATATGATTCGAGCCCTTAAGCAAATCAAGGAAGAGGGGTTTACCACCGTCCTTTGCATTAGCATTTCAAGCGGTCTTTCAGGTACGCATAATGCCATGCGCCTTGCCGCCCAAGAAGTTGATGGATTAGAGACACATTTCCTTGATACCCTCAATATCGGCATCGGCGCGGGTGTTCACGCGATGTACGCCGCGGAATTATTGGAGCAAGGCCTTCCTTTGGATGAAATTCTTGAAAAAGTGAAAGATTCAATTGCCAACACCCGTATTTATTATGAAGTTGCTACCCTTGAATATCTGGCCAAGGGCGGCCGCATCGGAAAAGTTTCCGCCATGCTGGGTTCTTTGCTTAAAATCAAACCCATTATCACCTGCAACGAAGAAGGACAATACGTGACTGCGACCAAGGCGCGTGGACATGTGGCAGCCCTTGCCACCCTCATTCGGCTGGCAATTGACGAGGCAAAAAAATGGACCCGTTTTCGGGTAATCGTCGCACATGGCGGAGCCAAAGAAGAAGGCACACGAATATTAGAAGAACTAAAGCGCCGCCTTCCCAACGCTGTGGATTATATCCTGTCCCAAATCAGCCCTGCTCTTGGTGTACACACCGGCCCCGGCTTGATTGGTGTTTGTGTACACCCCATTCATTCATAACCCGCCCAAGTTTAGGAGGAGGATATTTCAATGTTAACATCATCTGAGCTCCAGCAAATGACTGTTGCGCAGCTGCGCAAATACGCAAAGGACCAAGGAATCGTTATCCCTGCCGGAATGCCCAAAGCGCACATGATTGATAAAATTCTCGCAAGCACGGGACAGCCCACTACTGTCGCGGCTGCTTCTACCCCCATTGTTTCTACACCCAGCACCCCGGCGCCTGTACGCCGGGCGACCATTATCGCCGATGACGACGATTTGCCCGTCATGACTGCCAGCAGGCCGGCAACCAGTGTTGCCAGCAGCCGTCCCTCGGTATCCGCTCCTAAGCCTGTGGCACCCCCACCCAAAGGAAATAAACCGGCCTTTGACCTTTCCGGCGCTCGTGCCTGGCACAACCCCCAGCAGTTTGCAAGCCAAGCCCCGGCAGCGGATACAGCTTCCAAAGCAAGTCCTGCCGCTGCACCTGCAGCAAGACCGGTTGCTGTCAACCGCTTTGGCCCTCAGCCCGAGGCCCCCAAGGAAGAACCCGTTCCGGCTTACAGGCAACATGTATACCGTTCTCTTGCCCGAAGCAGCGCTTCCGGCAGCGGCGCGGCTGAATCTCGGCGAGAATACACGCCGCCCACCCTTGAGTCGGTCTCCGCTGACGATATCTACCAAGGCGAAGGGGTTTTGGAAGTCTTGCCCGATGGTTACGGATTTTTGCGTACCAAACACTTTATGCCCGGTGAAAACGACATCTACGTCTCCGCCGCGCAAATCCGCCGTTTCAGCTTACGCCCAGGCGACAAAATCAGCGGCAAGGCCAACTTACGCAAAACCATGGATAAATACAGCGCACTCTTGTACATCACCTCCGTTAACGACCAGGAGGCTGATGACCAGCGCCAGCGCCGTTCTTTTGATGACCTGACTGCCCTTCACACAAGCAAGCGACTGCGTCTTTCTGGCCGTGAACAGGCGGAGCCTTTGCTGCGCTCCATTGATTTGTTTGCGCCCGTCGGTTTGGGGCAGCGCATGCTCATTACCGCACAAACCAGGCGTGAAGCTTGCCATGCAATCGGCCAAATCGCGCAGGCCATCAATGCCCGACAGGAGGACGTTATCACTCTGCTTTTCATGCCGGAAACGCTGCCCGAGCGGGTTACGGAAATTCGTAACGCTTCCGACATTCAAGTGGTTTACACAACCTTTGACCGCGGCCGTGAGCAAACCCAGCGTGTGGGAGATTTGGTCATGGAACGTGCCAAGCGCCTTGCCGAAGACGGGAAAGACGTGGTGCTTTTGGTTAGTGATTACGCGGCATGGACCAATGTGCAAAAGGAACAAGGACCAAGTCACGATCGGCCCAACGTGCTTCTTTTAAGCCAACGTGCCCGTCGCATTTTAGGCGCGGCACGCACCTTTAAAGAAGGCGGCAGCGTTACGGTCATCGCAGCGGTAGCGCTTGAAGCCGTGGAAGAATCCCCCTCCATCCTTAAGGATGCCATGGCCGTTGTGAACAGCTGTGCATCCCTTGAAAAGGGGCTGGCAAAAGCTACCGACAGCTTCACCTTTACCAAAGACAAGCTGCTGACCGAAGATGAATTAACGCTTGCCGATAAGCTTGAAAAGTTCCTGGCAAAACAAAAACCTGAAGACAGGCAAGCCCTCCTGAGCGAAATATTAACCAAAACAAATACCAATAGAGAACTTGCCAACCGAATTGATACCTGGATAGAGCTATTAGGAGGCTAAGATGGCCATTACCATTCAGTCCTTTGGTACAGACGACAAGGGCCACCGAATTGATTGCTATACCATGACAAATGCCCACGGCTGTTCGGTTAGCATCATCAACTACGGCGCGACCATTCAGTCTATTAAAGTACCCGATAAAAATGGCAATATCCAGAACGTTGTGCTTGGTTTTGACAACATTGAGGATTACCAAAAAAACACCGCCTACTTGGGCGCAACCATTGGGCGTGTTTGCAACCGCATTGACGGGGCTTCCTTTGACCTTGGCGGCAAGCGCTACATTTTGGACGCCAACGAAAGCCTGAACACCCTGCACGCAGGTCGTGATGGCTTTCATGCCAGGTTCTGGGTAACCGAAACCACAGAAGGTCAAGGCCGTGACTTTGTCGCCATGTATCTCAATTCACATGCCGGTGAAGGCGGTTTCCCCGGTTCCATGCGCACACAGGTTGTCTTTTCTTTTGGCGATGATAACCGTCTGGAAATCAATTACCTTGCGACAGCAAGCGAAGATACACCTGTCAACCTAACCAACCACGCCTATTTCAATCTTGCCGGTCAAGGCACTGTCAAAGATCATATCCTATGCATTGATGCTGATGCCTTTATTGATGTGAACGAGGAAAACATTCCCTTAGGCACCTTTGATTCTGTCGAAAACACAGTCTATGACCTGCGCTCCCCTATGAGCATTCAGGATGCGCTAATCAAGGGTAAGCACCCTACCTTTGTCAGGCAACAAGGGTTTGACGTCAACTTTGTATTAAACGGTCATGGGTTAAGGCCGGTCGCAAAGCTGCACCACCCTTCCAGCGGGCGAAGCGTTGAGGTCATTACCGACCAACCCGGCCTTCAGGTATACACAGGGCAGGCGCTAAATGAAAGCGGCAAAAACGGCGTTCATTACGGTGCCTTTGCGGGCATTGCCCTTGAAACCCAGCACGAACCTGATGCCCTACACCATCCCAACTTTCATTCCATCATCCTTAAAAAAGGCGATACTTACCACGCGCAGACTTGTTACACTTTTTCTGTCGAATAAACAATAAACATCACCTGATATGTACTGATATGTAAAAGGCACTCTGTCAAGGGTGCCCCAGCCTGTCGACAAAGTCCCATGCTTATGAGCTGGGATTTTGTTTATTTAATACTCTACTCAAGTTAGAATAGCTATACTATTAACCGAGTGCTATAATATCCTCGGAGGTGGCGAGTATGAAACATGAAATCACCGAGGAAGAGTATCATTAGTGAAATCCTTCTTTGGACTGTTTCTATGCTACAAAAAAGCGGCTTTTGCATAATTGCAAAAGCCGCTTTGTCGACAGGCTGAAGACACCCGCAAATCGCGGGTGCCTTTTGTTTATGGAAGAATGTCGTTAAAAAACTTTCCTTTACTTCACGCAGCGGATATGGTCAATAATGCTTCCGTCCCGATACTCAACATCGGCAACGATGCGGCCTTGGGGCGCCTTGCCGCCGGGCGCGCCTGTATAGGATTCGGCCATATCTTTCAGTTCGTGAATATCTTTCATCGGTAAGCCGCTTGCCTTAATGGCATCATATAGGTCTTTATTTCGCGGGTTCACCGCGACGCCGCGCTGGGTAACCAAAACATCAACAGTATTGCCGGGGGTGGACTTGCAAAGGACTTTATCCACCACGATGGGCAATCTGGCGCGGAACAAGGGCGCCACAATCATGGTAAGCTTGGCCCCTGCCGCCGTGTCGCTATGGCCGCCCGAACCGCCGGTGATAAAGCCGTTGGAATCGGTGTGGACGTTTACGTTAAAGTCGGTATCGATCTGGGTGGCTCCAAGAACAACCACATCCAGTGAATTAACGCAAGTGCTCTTGGCGGCGGGGCTTGCGTAGCGGGTCGCCGACACTTCATGGTGGTTGGGATTGGTGCGGATGGATTCAACGGCCTTTAAGTCAAAGCACTGAACGTCCATCAGCTTTCTAAAGTAGCCTTTTTCAAGCATGTCAACTAAGTAGCCTGTGATACCGCCAAGGCCAAAGCTTCCCTGAATGCCTAATTTCTTAATCATGGGTTCAAGGTATTTGGTTACGGCAAGCGAGGCCCCGCCAGCGCCCGTCTGGAAAGAAAAGCCTTCTTTAAGTAGGCCGCTTGCGCTGATTACATCGGCCGCGTATCTTGCGATGGTTAGAGCAACAGGATCGCGGGTCATCTGGGTGGTGCCTGAAACAATGCCTTTAGGGTCACCAATCCTGTCTACTTTCACCACATAATCCACATTGATTTCCTCAATGCTGCAAGGAAACAAGGGATAATCGCACAGGTAGTCGGTAACAACCACGACCTTATCCGCCCGGCGGCTGTCGGGGATAGCATAGCCAAGGGAGCCGCAAGCAGAAGGCCCGCCCACACCATTGGCATTGCCCATTTTATCGGCAGCGGGGGCCGCGACAAAGGCTACATCGATGTGCACTTTTCCTGTATCAATCGCCGCCGGACGCCCTCCGTGGCTGCGAAATCGTATAGGCTTTTCCATAATGCCTTCGGAAAGGGCCCTGGCAAGGCGGCCAGTCATGTAGTTGGTTTCAATGCCGGTAACAACGCCTGATTTAATATGGTCAATTAAGGGGGCGTGACAGTCAAACAAAGAGCTTGCCTGCACCGTCAAGTCTTTGATGCCAAGCTTCGCAATCTCTTCCATGACCATGTTTAGCACAAAGTCGCCATTGCGCAGATGGTGGTGGAAAGATATCGTCATCCCATCCTGTAAGCCGGATGCTTTGATAGCATCGTGAAGGCTTTGAACAATCTTACTCATGTACACCTCCCAAGCCCAGTTCACGCGCCGCGTCAAGCACTTTACGCGCCCTGTCAACAATGGGCTTATCAATCATCTTGCCTTTTAAGGATACAGCGCCCTTGCCCTGGCGCTTGCCTTCCTCGATTACCTCCATCACTTCCTGAGCATAGGCAATATCGGCAAGCGAAGGGCTGAAGACTTCATTAATCATCGACACATGGCGGGGTGAAATGCTGGCCTTGCCGGTAAAGCCGATGGAGCGGGCAAAGCTTGCGTCTTGAAGCAGCCCTTCATCGTCGTTTACATCGGTAAAGGGCGTATCGTACACCTCAATCCCGGCAGCACGGGCAGCCAGCACAATGCGCCCTCTGGCATAGAGAATCTCATCGCTCTTTTTAGAGCGGATAGCTTGCAAATCGGTCGAAAGGTCTTCCGCGCCCAAGAACAAAGCCTTGATACGCTTGGAGCTTTTGGCGATGCTATATGCGTTTTCGATGCCTTCGGCAGTTTCAAGCAGCGGAATCAGGCCCACCGTCCCCACGGGGATGCCGTGCTTTTCTTCGATTTCATCCATCATCTCGACAACCTTGTAGATATACTCGGCGCAAGATACTTTGGTGGGCATAATAAGATGGGGCTTTAATGGGACGATTGCTTCCAGGTCGTCCCTGATATAGTCGGTATCAAGGGGGTTGATTCTTACGATAATTTCGGTCTTGCCATAGTCAAGCGACTGGATGGCGTTGCGAACCAGCAGCCTCGCGGCATCCTTTTGGTCGGGGGCTACGGCATCCTCAAGGTCGAGGATAATGGCATCCGACTGGTGAATGTCTGCATTGAGCAGCATGGACGGGCTGTTACCTGGAATAAATAGCATGGTTCTACGCATCGCTTACCTCCCCGCTCTCTTGAGCGCAGTTTCCACCCGGGCTTTGATGGTGCAATCAAGCGCTCCTCTGTCTTCAAGGCGCAGGTTGGCATCTTTGACTCCTAGCTCGTCGCAAACTTCCTGTGCAGCCTTGAGAATGTCATCACCAAACTGTTCAAACACGATGGATTGAACGGCGATTTCTAATTTGCCTTGCCCCGGCTCAACGCTAACAAATATGTCATTGCTTTCAAGCGTTCCTGCCACGGCATTTTGTACAATATCCATGTCTTCCCTCCTATAGTAGACTTTTTATTATTATACCATAAAACCATCATAAATATGGTAATATTCGGTTTAATAATTCTATGCTCTTTACATGACATATGTCCGCAGGCTGTTCGGTTAAGCCTACGGACATATTGATTACTTAATTTTACTTTTGTCTAGACTGTCAATATATTGTTCAAGCGTGGGCAATACAGCCTCTATGCAGCCGGGCTCAAAGGGGCTTTGCAGGCCGCTTTCTTTCACAAGCTCCTTAAAGGGAATGGCGCCCGCGCACTTGCAAACATTCAGATAGCTTTCCCAGGCAGCCTCATGGTCCTTTTGGTCCCACACAAAATATTGGAAAGCACAAACCTGGGCGATGGTGTAATCAAGGTAATAGAAAGGCATGGCGTATACATGCATTTGCATCTGCCACCTGCCGCCGTTTTCAAGGTAGCCAAGGCCATCATAGTCAAGGTGCGGCAGGTATTTCTTTTCAATCTCCCGATACTTGGCGCGCCTCTGTTTGGGGCTGACCTCAGGGTTCAGATACACCCACTCCTGGAACTCATCAATGGATGCTCCATAGGGCAGGAATTTGATAGAGTCCGTCACATGGGAGTAATAGTATTTTTCCGTATCTTCACCAAAGAAGCCTTTCATCCAGGGATGGGTAAAGTATTCCATGGACATGGAGTGAATTTCCGCCACTTCCATGGTCATCTGGGTCATGTCACTGGGGCGCACATTCCGCTGCAGGTATCCCTGAAAAGCATGGCCTGCTTCGTGTGTCAGCACGTCCACATCGCCGGAAGTACCGTTAAAGTTGGAGAATATAAAGGGTACTTTGTAATTGGGAATAAAAGTCATATAACCGCCGCCACGCTTGCCGGGCTTGCTGGTCAGGTCCATGAGCTCCTGGGAGGTCATCACATCGAAAAACTCACCCGTTTCCCTGGACAGTTCACGGTACATTTTTGACGCCTTTTCGACCAGATATTCTTCTCCCCCCATGGGCTTGGGGTTGCCGGAAAGGAAAGAGAGGCTGTAGTCATAGTTCTTGGGGTTTTCAATGCCTAAACGCTGCGCCTGCTCCTGATAAAGCTTTTGGGTAAAGGGCACAACGGACTGGGCAATCTGATCCCGATAGACTTTGGCATCCTTCCAGTCCCAGTCGGTTCTGCCCATACGGGCATAGGCAACGGGAATAAAGTTATCAAAGCCCAGCTTTTTGGCGATACGATGACGCACCTTGACCAGCTTGTCGTAGTAGGTGTCCAGTTCCTGCTCCCTTTGCGCAAGCCAGCCAAAAGTGGCGTTGTTGGCACGGCGGCGAACATCCCTGTCGGTGGACTGGCGGAACGGTCCCATCCCGGACAGGTTGTAGATTTTTCCGTCAAATTCAATTTGGGCAGAGGCAATCAGGTTTTCATAGGCAGTTGACAGCTTGTTCTCCTCCACCAGGTCTTCAATGATTTCAGGCTTGAATGTTTTGAGGCGCAGGGCATATTTTTCAAGAAAATATTTGCCATATCTCTGATCCATTGCGTTTCTGTAAGGGGATTTCAGGCAAATACGGGCGCACTCGCTGTCTATCTCTCCAAAGCGGGGTGTCTGCTCGTCAAAGGCGTTGTGTTCTTGTTCGTAAAACTTGTCCCTGGTGTCAATGGTGTGCCGTATCGAAGCCAAAACAGCCTGTGTAGCAAAATCTCTCTCCAGATTGTCCAGTTTATTGGCGGACACAAAAAATCCCTCTACGGTGGCGGCCTCTTCCATATCCTTGAGCAGGGCTTTCATTTGAAGAAACATTTCCTCAAAATCGGGGCGCGTATACTTCATTTCTCTAAATTTAACCATGGCGATCTCCTCTAAACGATATATTATGCTTAATAGGTATATGATACGCTTCTTTAACACGATTTGCAAGCAAATCCAGGCTATTTTTCACCCTATTTTTCAAACCGAATGAAATTTAAACGCCCAAAATCTTGCCATTTTTTATTTCTTGTGCTAAGATACACTATCGTATGCGCCCGTAGCTCAGTAGGATAGAGCGTTCGCCTCCTAAGCGAAAGGCCGTGCGTTCGAATCGCGCCGGGCGTGCCACAAAACCCGTAGAATGGTTTGTTCTACGGGTTTTAGTTATTTGTTCGTCAAGTTTCTTTTAAGCAAGTACCGAATATAAAAACTACCTTGGAAAGGGTTCCGCAATAATTTCCGGTACTTTTTCACCGGCTTCCGCCATGCGTTTTTTGAGTGTATCCCGTAGCTGAGCGCGCAAGCTCGCGTACTCGGGATGGGCAACCAGGTTGTTCTTTTGATGCGGGTCGGCTTCATTGTCGTAGAGATATTCCTCGTAATATTCATCAGCGCGGCTTGCAAACCAGCCACTAGCAAGAGCGCGCACGGAATAGGTATAGCGGGGCGTTCGGATGCAGCGACCCACCTGCGATTCGCTGATTTGGATGAAAACCTCCTTCTGCGGCCATTCCTGCTTTTGCTCAACCAGCTTAACGAGCGAATGCCCCCGGAAGGTATCGGGAATTTCAATGTCCGCTAAGTCAAGCAAGGTCCTTGGGATGTCCATCAGGCTCACCATACCATCTTCTACGCCGTGGCCGGTGAAAGGGCCGCCGATGGCAATCATCGGGATGTGGATGGCGGAATCATGGCAGGTACGCTTGTACTCCCCTTCATGTGTGCGGAAGTGGGACCCGTGGTCGGAGGTATAGAAAAGGATGGTATTGTCCCATACCCCTTGATCGATAAGCGTATCGATAAGCCTGCCAACATTTTGGTCCAGCGAGTGACACTGCCCCAGATAATCGGGATAGTTCTTCTCCCAGTCGCCTTTTCCGGGCGGCAAATCGCCGGGCGCCTTGTAATCGGCAAAGCGGCGTTTGGAACCATCCGGCCCCTCGTAGATATCGCGGTCGTTTTGTTGATGAGGCTCGATTTGAGAAATAAACATGAAAAACGGCTTGTCCTTGGGGCGATTATGGAGATAGTCGACAGCGTAGTTGTTGATGCAGTCGGCGCGGTAACCGATGAAATCGTGGCGCTTCATGTCAGCGTCAAACACATAGCCGTTGTAGCCGTGGGAGGTGTATTTTAACATAAACTAAACTAGGTTCTGTATGCTCTATGTAGAAACTAATTCATTTAACGGAGGTATCTTATGGTATATCTAGTTGTTGGCCTCGCGATCCTCGTGATCGGCGGCTTTATCTATGGCAAGTACGTAGAAAAGCAGTTCGGACCCGACGACAGCCGCCCCACCCCGGCATACGCAAAACAAGACGGCGTGGACTTTGTTCCCATGTCCGGCTGGAAAAACACCCTGATCAACCTGCTAAATATCGCAGGCACCGGTCCTGTGCTTGGTCCCATTCAGGGTATTCTGTTTGGACCCATCGCTTTTATTACCATCCCGGTTGGCTGCGTGCTGGCCGGCGCCATGCATGACTATTTTAACGGCATGATCGCTACCCGCAACGGCGGCGCTCAGATGCCCAGAATTGTCACCAAGTACCTGGGAAAAAAGGTCAATGGTCTCTATCTTGTTTTCTCCAGCATTCTGCTGATGCTGGTAGGCGTAGCCTTTGTCTACACCCCCGGCGACCTGATCGTTGGCGATCTGCTCAAACAGTCAACGGCTGCCAATAACTCGGTTGTTTGGATTGTTTATGGGCTCATTTTTGTGTATTACGTTATTGCTACCATGTTCCCCATCGATAAAATCATCGGTAAGATTTATCCTCTATTCGGTGGTTTCCTGATGGTTAGCGCCATTGGCGTTTTAATCGGCGTTTTCGCTGACAGCGGCAAGGCCCTGGGCAACCTCACCGGCATTATCCTCTCGACCACAGACGGCGTTACCACCGCCACCCAATATGCAGGCGGCTTTGTGGGACACTTCCGTAACCTGCCCTATATCCCTGTGTTCTTTATTACGGTAGCCTGCGGTATCCTTTCCGGTTTCCATGGCTCCCAGACAGCGCTTATCGGCCGTACCATCAAGAAGGAAAGCGAAGGCCGCAATGTGTTCTATGGCTCAATGATCCTCGAAGGTCTGATTGCGATGGCATGGGCCGCCGGCGCCATGGTGCTTTTCAATCGCGCCAAATTAAATGAAGCCAGCGAACTCATTGCCGGTGCCGCTCTCAACACTGATGCCACTTTGATGGTAGGTACTATCTCCCGTGAATTTATGGGTAATTTCGGTGGCCCTCGCTATCATTGGCGTTATCGTGTTGCCCATCACTTCGGGCGACACCGCCTTCCGTGCCCTCAGGCTTCAGTTGGCTGAGCGCTTCAACATTGACCAGCAGCCAGCCAAAAATCGTGTTTCTCTTTCCATCGCCCTATTCATTCCTGCCATTGCCATTCTGGTTTTCGCCAAAACCAATGAAAACGGCTTTAACATCCTGTGGCGTTACTTTGGCTGGTCTAACCAAGCCTTAGCAGTGTTTGCTTTGGCTATGGCCTCCATCTATTTGGCAGCACACAAGAAGAACTATTGGATTGCCTTTATTCCAGCTCTCTTTTATACCTTCATCGTGTTTTCCTACATTCTCCATGCCGACATCGGCTTTAACTTGGACACTCTCCTGGGGCTAACCAAGAACAATCCCGAAAACTACACTGCTTCCTTCATCGTAGGCGGTATCCTCACATTGCTGTATGCCTGGCTTGTTTGGAACAGGATGCACAAATCCAAGGAAGACTTGACCACTTACTTAGA
>CAYFTJ010000039.1:0-14903 GCA_964346155.1 uncultured Oscillospiraceae bacterium | reverse complement strand
CTTTATCTCCGATTGAGGCCCTGCTTTATCTCCGATTGCTATTTTACCTTACTAAAACCCGCCCAAACACTGAACTTTGGGCGGGTATGGTTTAAATAGTATGGTTATTTTGCGGCAATAAAATTACTTAGCCACTTCCATGGTGCGCATTTCACGAATCACGTTCACGCGCACCTGGCCGGGGTATTCCATTTCGTTTTCGATGCGGCGGGCTACTTCCTTGGCAATCAGGCGGGCGCCTTCATCGTTGACATCATCGGGCTTGACTATGATGCGCACTTCACGGCCGGACTGGATGGCAAAGCTCTTTTCAACGCCGCTGAATGAATTGGCGATTTCTTCAAGCTTGGTCAGGCGCTTGATGTAGTTTTCAATGGACTCCTTACGGGCACCCGGCCTTGCGGCGCTAATGGCGTCCGCTGCCTGCACAAGCACGGCTTCCACGGTTTCCGGCTCCACATCGTTATGGTGAGCAAGGATGGCGTGCACCACGCCGGGGCTTTCACGGTAGCGGCGGGCAAGGTCCGCGCCCAGGGAAACGTGCGTTCCCTCGTGTTCACGGTCGATGGCCTTGCCCAGGTCGTGCAAGAGACCGGCGCGCTTGGCAAGCCGCACATCGGCACCAAGCTCAGCCGCCATAAGGCCCGCCAGGTGGCTGACCTCGATGGAGTGAATTAAAACATTCTGGCCGTAGCTTGTACGGTATTTAAGCCGCCCAAGCACCTTGACCAGCTCGGGATGCAAGTTGTGCTGGCCCGTTTCAAAGATGGCCTGCTCCCCTGCTTCCTTCATTTCGTCGTCCACTTCACGCTGGGCTTTTTCCACCATCTCTTCGATGCGGGCGGGGTGGATGCGGCCATCGGCCAGCAGCTTTTCAACCGCCAGGCGGGCTACTTCACGGCGCACAGGGTCAAAGGCGGAAACGATAATGGCTTCGGGCGTGTCGTCGATAATTAAATCAACGCCCGTTGCCGCTTCAAGGGCACGGATGTTGCGGCCTTCACGGCCGATGATGCGGCCTTTCATGTCGTCGTTGGGCAGGTTGATGACCCCCACCGTAGACTCGGCCACCTGGTCGGAAGCGCACTTTTGAATGGCAAGCGCCACGATGTTGCGGGCCTTTTTGTCGCCCTCTTCCTTGGCTCTGAGTTCGATCTCACGCACCATGGAAGCCGCTTCACGGTAAGCGTCTTTCTGCACCCGGTCAACGATCATGCGGGTGGCCTCTTCGCCGGTGATACCGGCAATGCGTTCCAGTTCCTTTTCTTGGGCGGCCTTCAGTTCCTCAGCCTCATCTAAGTTCTTTTGGATTTCTTCGGTCTTTTGGTTGAGCTTTTCTTCTCGGATTTCCAGGTTATCCAGCTTCTTATCCAGCGTTTCTTCACGCTGGGCAACGCGTCTTTCGTTACGCTGCTGTTCACTGCGACGGTCGTGAATTTCCTTGTCCAAATCGGATTTGAGGCGCAGTACCTCTTCTTTGGCGGCAAGGATGGTTTCTTTTTTTAAGGCTTCCGCTTTGCGCTGGGCATCTTCAAGCAATTCCTTGGCGTAATCTTCTGTGCGGCCAAGCTTTTTTTCAAAGGTCTCTCGCCTATAGGCAAAGCCGACGAAAGCACCTATCGCAAATGTCAACAGGGAAACGATCATTATGATTCCGGTAGTCGGCATTGAATCCTCCTTATTTCGTATTTTTTATGGCTTTTTTATAACAAAAAAGCCGCTCGGTTATTCCGTACGGCAAAACTGCAAACATGCATCAGAGACAAAGGCTGCAAGAAAAACAGCATCTATCAAGAACCAAAGCATCAGGGCCTTGTAACATATCTTCACCAGCTACGCCCTAAGGCGTTTGCCGAACATAATAAGTATACATTCTTGTAAAGATTTCGTCAAGCCCAAGAATGCTCTGAAATTCTTGATATTTTGTTCAATTGTTCCTTGAATCTATCAGTACTTTTACCACCGCTTTGCGGCCCTTTTGGCTGCCCAGTCCCGGCTTGTGGGGTTCATGCGGGAAAAAGATCACAAAGCTGCCCGGCCGCATTTCAAAGCAGGCGCCCAGGCTTTTATCGTTCTGCCAGAAAAAATCGTCGGCGGCTTTTTCGTCGTTCCAGAATGAAAAAGCCGTTTCGGGCAGATAGCAAATGCTCTCACCTTCCGCCAGAGCGATTTGAATGTCGGCATACTTTGCATGCTTTTCATAACCGTCATGCTGGCGAAACTGCGGCGACTGAACGGATACAAAAACCTTGTCCCCGTCAATGTCGATGCGTCCGTCTGAAATCCCGTCCAGCGAATGAGTAAGAAGATAGTCAATCGCCGTATCTAGGTTAGGATGGATGCCCTTGTAGCGGCCAATGTTGGAAAAAATGTCAGCAATCTTTTTTTATTCTCCTTGTGTTGGTGGTGTATAGTCATCCGCTCGCCAGATGGCGACGGTGAGCGCTCCGTCCTGTACCGTGCCTTCAATACGCACGGGAAAGGGATAGCGATTGGCAAACTTAAAGTTTTGGGTTTCGTTGCCCACAGCCGCGTCCGCCCCGTGGGGCAGGTAGCTGATGCCGCTTGGACCATGAGGCCGGCGGTGGGTAACGGCAATACCGGGCAATTGAAGCACTACGTTATACAGCGTGCTGGACGCCTGACAGGTGCCGCCGCCGTAGCCTAATTTAGAGCCGCCATCCACCAAAACTATGGCGGGGTGGTAACCGTTTCTCTTGTTGTAGGGACCCAGGTCCCGGTTAAAATCGAAATTACCGCCTGAAGGAATGTTTAGCTGCACGAATTTTTCGCACGATACTTCCAGGTTTTTAATGCGGCTCAGGTTGTCTTCGTTGGTGGCAATATTATAAAAGGAAGTATAGGCGGCAATGGGCGCGTCCACTTTCGCATCCATGGTCAGGTTCAGCGGTAAGATTTTGGATACCTTGCGCATGTCGATGTAGCCGTATTGGCGCTTGAAAATCAACTTGCCAAAGCCGTCTTCAACGCTGATGAGGGCAAGACGGCAGCCGTCGGTTAAATCAATCAACTTTTCCGCGGCTACATCGGGGCTCGCCAAAACCGAGGTCTCCCCTTCAATCCAGGCAAGAAAACTGTGCTGGATACCGGGGTAGGCGGGCGTTGTGGCGGGGCTTAAGGTTTGTACAGTAAAATCGTCCAAAAACTCCCGCTTGATGTAACCCAGTATTTCCCCGTCTCTGCCTACTTTAAGCCAGGCGGGCAGCACCTGGTAAATATCCACCCGCTTGCCTTTGCCGATACCGCCGATGCGCTGGCCGTTTACCTGGTCGTAAATGGAGGCTTCATAGCGCATCAAGGCCGTATATAAAGGCGCTTCTGTTTGCGGCAGCGCCAAGGACGTAGCGAAAATGGATATCAACAATAAAACAATGACTAATTTTTTCAAAAGCCGCTCCCCTTATACATCGCGATAAATAAAGAACCGTCCTGCACATGGGCAGTAATGGTCACAGGGAAAGAATAATCGTTTCTAAAAATAAAGTTGAGCTTGCCGCTGGACGCGTCCACCCCGTGGGGCAGGTACAGGGCGCCGTTTGCTCCGTGGGGCGCGCGCACCAGCACGGTAAGGCCTGTCAGCTGCAAGACCACATTGTACAGCGTGCTTGAAATTTGGCAGGAGCCGCCGCCCGGCGCAAGGTCCCACTTCCCGTCAACCAGGGCGCCGGCCATCTTGTAGCCGTTGCCCAGCGAAAAAGGCCCTACCTCTCCGTTAAAATCAAGCGACTGACCGGGCGCCAAGGTTTTTGACATGCGCTCAGAGCCAAAAGTCAGGTTGAAGATACGATTGAGGTTGTTTTCGTCTTCGGCAATGTTGTAAAAGCTGTTGTACACAGCAATAGGCGCGCCGCTGGGGGCCGTTTCAGGGGTTAAGGCCACGGGTATCAGGTTGCCCAAAAGCCTTGTATCCACATAGCCATACTGGCGCTTAAAGATAGTGCGCGCCCATCCGTCTTTAATATCAAGAAAACCGAGCATGGCTCCGGGGTACATGGTAATCAACGTTTCGGAGTTGGAATCGGGAGCGCTCATCACGGGCGTATTTGCCGTCATGGTGCTGTAATAGCGATTGACCGCCGTGCCAAACCTTGGAATGTTCGCTGCATCCACCGCCACGGGATTTTCTATGCGGTGGCGCAGCACATAGCCCACCCCGTCGCCATAGAGGATGCCTACATAGTTGGGCAGCACTTCCACAATCTGGATAGGGTGACCGGGATTATATTTTGTCAGCACCTTGGAATCTTTATCAGGCTTTACATAGACGTTGGTGTAGCTGGAGCCAAAAATTCGGGTAATGATGGCATCGTACAGTACCTTGTTTTTGGCATTCACCGAAACAGGCAGGCTTGCAGTTAGCAGCACCAGACACAATAAAAGAGAAAATCGTCTTTTCATCACGCTTCATCTCCTTGAGGCGAGGGCTTCTTTTCCAGCTTTTTATAGCTGCCGTCTTCTTGCTCGATGTAAACCCTGTCAAGAGTAGCCTGAACGTTTGCCCGAAATTCCCGAATATATTGTGCCCGAAGCTCCTGCTGCTCCACACGCTCTTCTTCCGTTAAGGTACCGGCCTTTTGTTTTCTGGCCAGCTCGTTAATGCGCTCAATTTGATGTTTTTCCATGGCGTTCCTCCTGATTCAGTAGGCGTAAGGCAATAAAAGTAGGTATGCACAAAACAGCAATATAGGCAAGATAAAGAATTTCGTCGGCAATGGGTGAGCGGTCAATCATAAATTCAATCTCCAGACCCACACCGATGACGACAGGCAATAAAACTACCAGCAACAGGCTTTGCCCGCGGTGGTTTTTCCAGTTGCGCCTGGCTAAAATGATTAAAGCGATGCCGAAAAAGGCGATGGCAATAATCTGCTGCACCGAAATAAAGCTAAAACGCATGTGGGCATCGTACCGGAAGCTTTCAAGCACGGTTTGGCTGGCGCCAAAGAGCAGAAGAAAGCGCATAAAAACGGAACCTTTTATCCTTTGATGGCGGAAGAAGATATACAGCACAATAAAAAGAGCCGCCGCCGCCAGCGCTTCCAAAACAAAGGTTTTTAAATAAAATCCATAGGTGTCTTCAAACACAAAAAGGCTGGCCTGTAAGTTTTCGCCCGTTAAAGCGCGGCTGATACCAATGGAGGTAAAGCGCTCGCCCAGGCGCTCAAAAAAGAGAAAGGCGGGCGCCGCCACACTCAAGGCATCCAGACCCAAAAGCGCCGGCGTTCCCATCTTTTTATAAGCCAAAAAAAGCCCTAAAGCGCTTCCTATCAGGGCGCCCATCATGGACATACCGCCGTTTGAGAGGGTCAGCAGGTTTTTCAGGCTCTTTACCTGCCAGAATCCTTCGTCAAAACAGGCATATAAAAGTCGTGATAGCACAAGGCTAAACACCACCATCAGCGGCAGCGCCAAATAGAGGGCGTCGCTCTTGTCCTTTTGTTTGGCCAAATACACAAACAGGGCAAGCGCAATTGCGCCGCCCAAAGACACCATCAAGCCGTAAGGATACAGCTTGATGGCGCCAATTTGCAAATAAATCGTCGATAATTCCATCTTATTTCTCGTGGTCGATGAGGGTGGCAAAGTAAATCATATCACTTTGTGCGCGCTCGTTGCTTTCGCTCCTTTGCTGGTAATAGCCGCCGTTGTAAACCAGGGTGGCGGAGTTGCCGCCATCAAAGTTGAAGGCCTGCATGCAGCCAAGGTTGTACATAAATTCGGCCAGCTCATGCTGGGTAACGCCCTTGGAATCCTGGGTGCGCCCCTCGGCTAAAACAATTACATAGCTGAGAGCATCCATTTGCCCAAGGGCAATGCGGGGCTCCTTGCCGCCCGGGTTATAACCATAGTCTTTGGAAATGGTTTGCAAGGCGCCATCCACAACCAGAGCGGGGCCGAAGGTAAAGGCGTTGATAATCTGATGCCCCTCGGCCTGGAAAGCGGCAATCTGCTCCGGCTTATTTCTGCCTACAAACAGGTGCATATCGCCGTTTTCGTCGATGATGAGCATATCTTTCACGTTATTGTTTTTGGAGCGCACCTTTTCCCCCATCCTATACTCAAACGAAGTTTTGGTGGGGTTGTTGGCCATGTAGTTGGCGTTCATGGCAATGATGGCATTGTTTTTTTCTGCCATGGCGGAAATCTTGGCTACCCTGCTTGATTGCAGGCTGCCCGCCGTCGCGGTACGAAGCTGGCTTGGGTGGCTGATTTGAACAAAGGCAAGCCGCCATACTACGCCCTCTTCTTCTCTCACTTCAAGCTGCAGGCTGATGGAAGCGTCGGTATAGCCGCTTTCGGTAAAGGCTTCCTTGTTGGGCTTCCTTCCCGGCGTAAAGTCAATGGGCAGGGGCTCAAGAGGCAGTTCCGCCGCTAAAGCGCCGGTGAATAGCCCGGAAAACATATCTTCGCCTTCGTCTTCTTCCCATACTTCTTCAAGCAGGCGAGTTTTGACATCATCCGGCATAGCGCCCGAGGGCAGGGAAAAGGGCAAAATCATCAGGAGCGCAAAAGCAATGGACGCGCAAAGAATTTTTTGTGTTTTTTTCATGTTAATCCTCTTTATAATTTTGTTTCGCAGGAAAAACCCAGGCTTTTTGTAGGCGGTAGGTGACAAAGTACAAAACCGTATCCACAACGGGTTTGATAATCACTTCGTCCACCTTCATTAGGCTACTGAGCAGCCAGGTTGCCCCAAAGGAAGATAGCAAAACAAACGCCGCTACAATGATATAACGAACGGCGGCGCCCTTTTTTTGCGTATCGCCCGTAAATACCACATTTTTGTTGACGGTAAAGTTAAACCCCGCGGAAATAAGCCGGGCTATCAGCGTAGATAGGCCAATTCTTCGCCCGGTCGTTACGGTAAACAGACCGCTAAATAACCTGACCGCCAGCACCTTATCAAACAGGGTAAAAACGCCCCAGTCAATCAAAAATGACAGGATGCTGGACAGGGCATATTTAAAAAAGTTGCCAAAAAGTTGGCCGTAAATGCGTGCGGAATCCCGCACCGCCCGAAAGTGCGAGCGGCGGTTTTGCTCCAAATAGATGGTCTGGATGGGCACAATTTCAAAAGGTACCTTCTGGTTGGCGCAGTCAATGAGCATATTCAGTTCATACTCAAACCTGTCGCCCGATACGTCCAGCAGCATGCTCCACAACTTTTTAGGAAGGCCGCGCAGCCCCGTTTGCGTATCGGGCAAGCGCCTGCCATAAAGCAAGTAAAAGAAAAAAGAAGTGATCCGGTTGCCCAAAAGGCTTTTGGCCGGAACGCCCGCTTCTTTAAAATCTCTGGAACCAAGAATGAGAGCCTCCGGCTTTTCCAGCATCCTTTTAGCTACCTTTTCCACGTCGGGGGCTGTGTGCTGCCCGTCGGAATCGGCGGTTACAATGCCGGGAGCATCCGGCCAGCGGCTTTTGATATAGTTAATGCCATATTTGAGCGCATGACCCTTGCCGTGGTTTTCGGCATAGCCAATCACCTGGCAGCCCTCGCGCTCATTTAGTTCTTTAAAAATAGATTGATATTGTTCGTCTTCACCCGAGCCGTCATCCACCACCAGCACCCGCATAAAGCCCGCCAGGTTCAGTTCGCTCACATACTTTGGCAAGAGTTCGTCGGGGTGCAGGGAAGGAATCAGGATTACGCAATCATGTAAGTTTTTCATGGTCCTCCATCAGGGTTTTAACCCTTTTTCTATTATGCCACGAAAGACAAAAAATGTACAGATGCGGGCTTTCTGTCTTGATATTGAGCGAATAATTGGTTATACTTAGCCGAGCTGAAATGAGGTGAAGAATGGTGTTCGTTCAAAGAGGAACCCCTGACATGGAAGGCGCTATCCTTGATTTTGCCAACTATGTCTTTTCCTATGCGCATGAGCCCCACGATTTTATCAAAATGATTCCCAAGGTCTACACCAAAAAGGGCTTTGCTCCCCTGCATCATCTGGTGATGGACGAAGGCCGCATCGTGGGCATGGCAGCGCTATATAAAACGCATTGGATACAAAAAGGCTATGAACCCCTTCAAGTCGGAATCATCGGCCAGGTGGCCTGCCACCCCTACCGGGGAGGCGAAGGCATCATGCGCCTTGCGATGGAAGCCGTGCTCAAAGAAGCTGAGGACGAAAACCTTGATTTGCTTATTTTGGGCGGCGACAGGGCGCGCTATGGCTACTACGGCTTTGAGCGCGTGGGCACGGTTATCCACCATAAAATGAGCGCCTCCACCTTAAACCACCGCTTAAAAGAAGTAGATGAAAACGCCGTCACCTTGCTTCCCATGGAAGGCGCCGCGCCGGAATTGATTGACAGCGCCTATCAATATTATCAAAAGCTGGGAAGTGTCATGCACAGGGAAAGGGACAACTTTGTAGCTTCCCTGAAAAACTTTTTTTGTACGCCCACGCTGGTGATGAAAGGTGAAAAGGTAGTCGGCTACTTTGTTAAACGAAATAAAACCGGCGACTGGGAAGAGTGGTCCATGGATGAAGACACTATCATCCATGCCGTTAAACGCCACCTGATGGATTGTTTAAAAACATACGATGACGGATTTTTTGTGCTGGTGCCCATCTGGCGGCTTAAAGAATGTGAGAATCTACAACAAATTTCTGCCGGCTTTCGCATCCTGCCCGCTAAAATGATACGCATCTTGAACTGGCAAAGAACGCTTTCCTTTTTGCTTCATTTAAAAGCGCAGACCTGTCCCCTCCCTACTTGCAAAGCTGCCCTTTCCATTGAAAACATCGGCGCCTTTGAACTTGCATACGATGGAAAAGAAGCTTCTGTCACAGAGACTACAAACAATACCCCTCCCGTTTACTCCGAGCTTGAAGCTCACCACCTTCTCTTTACCCTCCCCGGCAGCATGGTTGCGCCGCCGGAACTGTTGTCTTTTCTTCCTTTACCAGCCGAAATCAGCTCCCCCGACTATTTTTGAGGTAATTTATGTTCCGAACATTTAGCCGCTATGTCTTAACACACAGAAAGACCATCATCCTGCTTGTGGCGCTGCTTTGCGCCGTGTCGGTTGTGGCCATGGTGAACGTCTCCGTTACCTACGACCTGGCCGCCTACCTGCCCGAAGACAGCCCCAGCGCCAAGGCTCTGGACGTTTTGGGTCAAGACATACCTAATATGCAGCTTTACATCCCCGATGTGTCCATCCAGCAGGCGCTGGCTATTAAAAAAGAGCTTTTGACCCTTCCCAGGGTGAAAGATGTCATGTGGATGGACGACACCTTTAACTTGACCGGCACGCCCATGGAAATGATTCCAGGCGACGTGCTGTCCGGCTGGTACCGAAACGGCGGCGCCCTGTTTCAGGTCACCATTGACCCAAGCGACTATGTCACCGGTTTTCATGCCATCCGCGAAAAGTACCCCGATTCCATCGCCGCGGGCAACGCCGCCAACCAGGCAAGGATTATCAGCGTCAACATGCAGGAAGTGGGCAAAATCATCCCCTATGTTTTGCCCATCGTGCTGATTATCCTCTTGCTTTCCACCAGCCACTATATAGACCCCATCCTGTTTTTAGTCACCATCGGCATTGCTATATTAATCAACGAAGGCACCAACGTGTTTCTTGGCAACGTGTCTTTTGTAACAAGAGCCAGCGCCGCGGTGCTGCAATTGGCAGTATCCATTGACTACGCAGTCTTCCTTTTGCACCGCTATGAAGAATACCGCGCCAAAGGTTACAACAACCACGACGCTATGCTGGAAGCCATGGTGCAGTCGGCAAGTGCCATTGCCGCAAGCGCCATGACCACGGTGTTCGGCTTCCTGGTTCTGCTTTTGATGCGTTTTGGCATCGGCAAGGATATGGGCATCGTGATGGCAAAAGGTGTACTCATCAGCTACCTCAGCGTCATTATCTTCCTGCCCGCTCTGATTTTGCAATTGACAAATGTGATGGACAAAAGCGCCCACCGCTCCTTCCTGCCTTCGTTTAAAAAGTTTTCAACGCTGGTAGTCAAGCGGGGGCTTATTGTCGCGCTGCTTATTATCCTATTGATACCGCTTTGCTTTCTTGCCCAAAATCAAAACAACTACCTTTTTGCCTCCGGCGGCATGCACGCCGAAGATTCGGTGGTGAAAATAGAAGCGAAAAAAATCCAAAGCCTGTTTGGTTCCGAGCAGGAAATGATGCTTTTGGTAAAAGAAGGGCAGCTTGAAAAGGTCAAGGCGCTAAGCGAAAAGCTAAAAGAAATACCCGTTGTAAAAACCGTTGTTTCCTATTCTACCGCCGTTGGAAACGATTTGCCTGTTGAAATGGTGCCCGCTGGCGCCCTTTCCATGCTAAGAGCAGACGGCTACGACCGCATTATGTTCTATGCCGACGTGCCCGAAGAAGGCCCAAGCGCCTTTACCTTGGTGGAAAAGGTACGCGTGCTTGCCCAAGGCTACTATGGCGAGGATTACCACTTCCTTGGCGAGCCGGCGGTGAACTACGATATCAAAACCATCATCACAGAAGATAACCCAAGGGTGCTGTGGGGCGGCATTATCGCCATCGGTGTTATTTTGCTTATTACCTTCCGCAGCCTGTCCCTTCCGTTCATTTTGCTGTTTACCATTGAGGGAGCCATCTGGATTAACATGGCCCTCCCCTACTTCCAGGGGCATGATCTCAACTACATTGGCTATCAGATTGTATCAAGCGTGCAGCTTGGCGCGACCATTGACTATGCCATTTTGCTAACCCAACGTTACCTTGAAAAACGGTCAACAGCAAATAAAAAAGAATCGGCCATCTATGCCCTCGGCCAATCGGTGGGTTCCATTTTGCCGCCCGCCCTGATTTTGGTTGTGGCAGGCCTGTTCCTCGGCCTCATTTCAACCAACGGGGTCATCAGCCAAATGGGCATTATTTTAGGCAGAGGCGCTGCCCTTTCCTGCGCGATGGTTATCTTCATGCTCCCCCACCTGCTTGTGATTTTCGATTCGCTCATCCTTAAAACCACCATGGGCGTTAGCGCCCCTGACAATATCAAATCGTGAGGTGTTCAATGAAAAGAATTGTATCCATCCTATTCATCGCTCTTTTACTCCTTTCAGCATCTGCGCTGGCGCAAGTAGTCAAAGAAGAAATTATCTACGCTCCCCTGACGCTTACCGGAGAGGCTAAAGGCATCTATGTCGTCAACGCCTTTGAAGCCACCGAGGAAACCAAGGTGGTGGATTATGGCCAATACGAAAGCGTCACCAACCTGTCAAACGATACCGTCATTGAAATAAAGGACGATGCCCTTTCCTTCACCGTACCCAAAGGGCGCATGTTCGTGCAGGGCAATTTAAAAGACACCGCCCTCCCCTGGGACATCAAAATCCAGTTCACATTGGACGGAAAAGAAGTAAGCCCTGAGGAACTGTCCGGCGTAAGCGGCAACATCGCCTGCTCCATTAGCCTGAGCCCCAAAGACAATATTTTTGCCCGCCGCCTGACCCTGCAAATGACCGTATCCCTGCCCCTTGAAAAGTGCTTCCAGATTGAAGCGCCCAGGGCCACCGCCGCCACCGCCGCCGGCAACAAAACGCTTGCCTACGTGGTTTTGCCGGGGCAAAGCGCCACCTTTGATTTTTCCTTTGATGCCGAAAACTTTTCCATGCCCGGCATCCAAATTGCCGGCATCGCCATGGAAATGGATAAGGACATGTACGGCGGCTACATCGATTCCCTCGTTGGCGATACCGCCATGGGACCTGCCATCAACACGGCCATGAGCAATGTGCTTGGCCAGAAACAGCCGCCCCTTCCCTCCTTTGTGAATAAGGAAAAAAACACCGTTCAAAGCGTGCAGTTTGTAATGCTCACCGATGAGGTACCCGAAAAAGTCGTGGCGCAAGACAGCGCCCCTGACCTTGAAGCCGAAAACACCAGCCTCATTGACCGCATCAAAAACCTGTTTTAAGCCTTTCTTTTTTAATCCTTTTCTCCCGCTTTTTTGGGCGAATTTTTATTTTGAATGGCCGTGCAAAAAAATCCATTGCTCCATCGTTATATAGATGAAACCGAAAAGGAGGTTATCGTAATGAAAAAAATTGTTTCTCTATTCCTGGCTCTTCTGCTTTTGGCAACCGCCGCCGTGTCCCTGGCCGATGAAACGGTCTTAAAGGTGCAAGGCAGCGCCAATGTGGTGGTTACAAGCGACATCGCCGTGCTTTCCATTGGCGCGACCAACAAGGCGGAATCGCCCGAACTTGCGCAAACCCAAAACGAAACGGTCATGAACGCCATTATCCAAACGCTCAAACAACAGGGCATTGAAGAAAAAGACATCGTTACCAGCAACTTTAATTTTTACATTGAAGAAGGCTATGGTACCCAGGTCAGGTCCCTTGATATTGGTAAAAAAGACCAGTATGTAGTCACCAACATGCTGGAAGTAACCGTTCGCGACTTAACCAAGGTAGGTAAGGTTATTTCCGCGGCTACCCTGGCCGGCGCCAACCAGATGTATGGGCTCAACTTCGCTTCCACCCAGTCGGAAGAAGCCTACCTGAAGGCGCTGAGGCTGGCCTTTGAAAACGCCCAAAAGAAAGCGCAGGTGCTGGCTGAGGCCCAAGGTAAAACCCTAGGCAAAGTCACCCAAGTCGAAGAAAGTCCCGGCTACTACGGCGGCTACTATCAGAGCACCAACTGGATGCTCAAAGACGAAGGCAGCGCCGCCATCGTTTCTGGTGACACCACCGTTTCCGCCACCGTGCTTGTAGAGTTTGAACTCCAATAATTTTTACAAGCCTAAATGATAGCGCCCGTCTTTTCAGCAGACGGGCGCTATGTTTTCAGATGGGAAAGGTCCTCTATTTTTCCTGATCTTCGTCCATCAGCCACCGCCCTTGATGGTCTTTTCCGATCAAGCGCAAATAATAAGCATTGGGTTTGGAAACCTGATAACTGTTTTCTTCCATCGGATGATACCTGCTGATAGCCGCCATGGAATACAGCGCCACATAATCCTCTGGGTATTTACCTAAATGGCCCTTGTGATGGATAAGTTCAAAGGCATCCAAGGGCTTTGGATTATAAAAACAACAGCCGTGTATCAAATCACACACGCCATATTTCCCCTCATAAAAAGCTTCCGCCACCATGTGGCCATGGTAGGCCTTCTTGGGGTTTACAAGAAAAACAGGCCTTGCGGGAATGCCGCAGCACATGAATAGCACAATTCCCACCCGCGCCATATCGGTGCACCAGTCTGTACCGCGCTGCAATATCTCTTTTTCCGTGCCGCCAAAGAGCATGTCCTCAAAAGGAACCTCGTATTTTAAGGCAATATCTGAACAATAACTCGCGATATTTTGTACGGTTTGGCGGCAGTCTTCCCCTTGAAAGCTTTGAGCAAATTCGTATAGCTCATGCCCCTGCATATCGGGAATCACGGCAGGTGCCTGATACAAATAGCCATAGCTTTGTTTGTCTAATAAAACCATCTCCTGCATGATCTTATGGTCAACGGAGCCGGGCGCATGCACATCGTTCCTGAGCATCACCTCGTACGCTTTTCCAAATACATCGTAACCTTTTTGCATTTGCCCTCTTGTTTTTTCTTTCATTTCATCTTGCCACGCTTTCGCCTACTTTACCGCCTGCTGAATTAGGTGGATTACCCTCTCATCCGTCAAATAATCTTCATGCTGAATGTCCGGGAAAATGATGATCTCTACTTTTTCATAACACTCGGCCAGTTTCTTTTGCAAGCCGCTGCTTAAAGTTTTATCGGCATCGGAGCCGATAACCGTAACGGGACAGCTCGTATGTTTAGCATATTCACAAACGGCAATATTATCGGAAATAAAAGCTTTTAGCGGCCCCCAAAAT
Organism: uncultured Oscillospiraceae bacterium; assembly: GCA_964346155.1. Classification (GTDB taxonomy): domain Bacteria; phylum Bacillota; class Clostridia; order Christensenellales; family Aristaeellaceae; genus DTU024. Next base: position 1,045 of record CAYFTJ010000039.1, on the reverse strand, counting down.
ATGGGCACCATTTTGTTGTAAAGGTCGGCAAGGTCACGGTAGCCTGATAGCAAAAATAGCTTGTCGCAATTTCGTACCGAAGCAAGGTAAGCAGCCATGCCGCAGCCGTAGCTATGCCCCACCACGACGATCTTTCGGTTTGGGTACTGTTCTTCGGCCCAATCATAGAGCTTTTCCGCTGATAGCTGCATGGTTTTTAAGTTCATTTTTCCCATGCTGTCCTGCGTGCCGTAATAATCAACCGATAAAAACGGAACATCGTAGGGGGCGGCAAAAAGACCGACGGTATTGTAAGCTATATAAAAAGAGCCGCCGAAAGATAAGATGACAGCATTTGATTCATGATCTATATGATAGCCATAACCGGTTAATGTATCTGTGAAGTGGATTTTTTGAGAAATCACATGGACCGTATCTTTTTTCTTGTTTCCTTTGTAAAAAGAATAAGAAAGCGTCCGCATCACAAAGTTGGATAGAATTCCCGCTACCAGTACCCACAGAACTATTTTAAAAATCATTTTCACAGCTTTCATTACAATTCCCCACAGCAGAACAGCACAGGCTTCGTTTCTTGCCATTCGCCCTTCTAAAGCGGGCGAAATTTACGCCATAGTTAATTTTAGCACCGGAAATGTTAGGGAATCAATCGCAATGGCTTTACAAATCTCGAAAAAGCACACAAAAAAGCCGCCGATACTTTTGTATCAACGGCTCATTTGTGTTGGTGGATGGAGGTGGATTCGAACCACCGAAGTCGGTGACGGCAGATTTACAGTCTGCTCCCTTTGGCCTCTTGGGTATCCATCCGTGTGGAGCTGGTGAAGGGACTTGAACCCGCAACCTGCTGATTACAAATCAGCTGCTCTGCCAATTGAGCTACACCAGCATTTGCCCAACAGCAGGGAATTGGCGACCCGGAAGGGGCTCGAACCCTCGACCTCCAGCGTGACAGGCTGGCATTCTAACCAACTGAACTACCGGGCCAGGAAGTGGTGGGCCTTCAGGGACTTGAACCCCGGACCAACCGGTTATGAGCCGGCCGCTC
>CAYFTJ010000038.1:0-14973 GCA_964346155.1 uncultured Oscillospiraceae bacterium | reverse complement strand
TTGTCAAGCATATCAATGAAGTAGTCAGTTTTAGAAAACAACGCTGAGTAATTCTTCCCATAATCATCATCGTCATCCTTTGAGCAAGATGATAGCGTGAATGTTAGAAGCAATAATGGGATAAGTGCTAGATTTAAAATTCTTTTTGTCATAATACAAATAGGAGTTAAGAGAGTTTTTTATCGTTTAGCAACTTTGAAAGTATATCGAATACCATTACTGCAAGAGTAATCAATGATTGCAGTATTTCCTGTTCTTGATTTAACCTTGAAGATTTCAGTTAATGGATCCAGTGTTGTTCCGGTGATAGTATTTCCATTTACGGTATATGTTCCTTTATAGCTGTTTCCTTGGAAATGGATAATGTAAGAACCACTTGTCGCAAATACTATCAAGTTGTCTTCGCCAAGTTCAGACCACTGTCCATTAGCTTCTACAGCTGTCATGTCCCAGACACCAATAAGCTCTTCTGTTGTGAAATACACTGTGTCATTGTCATCATTGTCCTTTGAACATGATGTGAAGTTGAGTAATGCGATGCATCCAACTACGAAAAATAAAAGAAATCGTTTCATAAACCTTTGAATTTAAAATTACTGATGCAAAGGTATATGGTATGTGTGCAGCCATTCTGCACTCGAAAAATTATTTTTGGAATAGGACTGATATTTACAAAAAAAGATGTAAGTTTTTACCCATACATCTCTATTTAATTGGAATATCCATTATTCTTATTCGTCTTCGTAGCCTTCTTCATAGGCTTCGTTTTCATCATCGTCGTCATAATCATCCGCATAGTTGGCACCTAGATGACCAGCAAGACGATCTTCTTCAGCCTGTGCTACACCTTCTTCGTAAGCGTCTTCAGGATCTGAGCCATAATCGCTATTAAGTATTCGAGCAACTGTAGCTGGGTCCATTTGCTTGGTTGAGTCTTTTGACGCTTCTGTCACTGCTGGATTAGTATCATAAGTGTATCCAGACGAATATTCAGATGAGACGTTTGATGAATCATTTGCTCTCGACGGTTGGGAACAAGCACATACGAATGCTATTGCACTAACCAAGAGTAGGAGAGTGAGGCAACATCCACTATTACCGGCATTTCCTCTTCTTGATGAGGCTCCAGCTAAATCAAATATGCTGAATGTTGTTCTTCGGTATACTCGATTATAAAGTGCTTTCTTTGGATGAAGAATACCCATACCACGTCTTCCATAACCAGGAATTATGGCTCTCTTTACTGCTCTTTTTGCTCTTCCAGTTGTGCGAGCACTGATGCTGCGCTTGATGGAAGGCTTCCTCATTCCAAACTTCATATTTGCTCCTTTCTTTATAATCTATAATACTTTTTTTCAAGTAGGCATACAAAGCACCTCTTCGTCAGTTCTACATCTGCAGATGAATCATGAAGGTTAATGTCATCTGTAGGAACATTCAGAAACTCTGCCAACTCAATTAGCTTCGGCCATTTGTAACCTGTACGCCCTGGATGAGGTGGCAAACAACAGAGATTGGTTGTTGTCTTCATCGTATCGATCATAGGCTTCCATGATTCAGAGCGATATAGCCCCTCACGTTCAGCAGTTGCAATGATAAATCTCTTGTCGAAATCTCCATTATGAGCTACAACCAGTTCACAATCTTCCATATCATCATAGAACTCATCCAATGCCTCATAACGATCAGATAATTCCTTAGTGGATAGATATTCTTCTGTCAATCCATTTACCTGAATAGCTCCAGGAGATACCCTTGATTTATCCTCAGGCCATGGGAAGAACTTATCAACTGACTTGATAGTCCTTTGTGTGCCATAGTCCATAATTTGGTATGACAACTGCAGAATATCACTGTTGTAAGCATCGAGTCCACCTGTCTCTGTATCGAATATGAGTATCTTCATCACAATAGACTTTTGATTATAACTTTCTGAGTTTGTGATTATCACTATAGAGCATTTCCTTCAGGACTGTGAGAACACGGTCTGTCATCATATCATCCTGCATATTTGAAGACATTTGAACGCTACCACCTTTCATATAGGCTAAAAGGAGAAAACCTAATGCTTCAGAATCCATGATAAGATTACAAGCATTTACACGATTCTTCTTGTCAAGTTCGTTGGCATTCAACTTTTCTCCCAGTTTATCGGTTTCTTCCTTTAACTCATCCAGAGTATAGTATTTCTGACCATCGGGCGCATTCTCATTGATAACATCGAGAAGTACCTTCTTCATATTGTCCAGAAAGCCAAGAGTGGATTTGATAATACCGTCACTATATTTGTACATAGCCAGTGAACCAAGCAGAAGGCCAGTCAAAGACTGACCAACTGCTGATATTGCGTCTTCAGGCTTTGTTTCCTCCATTTCGAGGAAGCCCATTATTATACCTTGTAATTCTTCTGTTGTCATCTATTACTCAAATTTACTGCAAAAGTACATACGACATGTGCAGCCTATCTGCATTTCAATATATTATTTTTAGTATTCACTGAATTAGTGTTTTCATACCGCGATAGTTGTTGCTGTAATGCAGATCTGTCCCACACAATCGAGTTCTCCATTTTCAAGCATGGCTATCCCGATTGATTCAGCCTCTGTTCCTGTAGATGCTTCTACAAAAACAGAGACTTGTTCATCTAAGTCACTTATCATCTCTACTAAAAACTCTTGCATTGATTCCTTTTACCTAAATTGTTCATTGATTTGAATATCGACAGCCTTATCATCCTTACGAACCTCATATAGGGCAGTTGGTTCATAATAGACATTAACTGGCATGTGACATGTCACATTAGTATGCTGCTGGATATAGTCTTCCTGTCCAAACATAACTTTTTCAATATCTTTACAGAACAATATTGACTTATCATGATCAGCAATTTTTCCTAAGACTTCCCTTGAGGTAAAACCTGATGTTCTATTGTCAGGTACCAAGAAAAATACATAGTCTCTTGCTCGGCTCATAGCAACGTTTATGATATTCTGATTGTTAACGTGCGCATTTGGACCAACATTAGCCGGTGGATTCAGCACAACAATCATAACATCACATTGATCTCCCTGGAAACTATGTACTGTTCCACAGTGTACATTGCAACTTTGGTTTGATATATCCCTCAGTTCAATCATCTGTTTTATTGAGTCTGCCTGTTTCTTATATGGACATACTATACCAAGAGAGTAAGGCTCTTTTGGTGCTTGCGCCTTAATTCGTTTTGCGACATAACTTGCATATTCGTATGCAAAAATGGCTGAGTAGAGGTGGAAAGCGGAATCATCTATTGCATCTAACCCATAAAGATTATCAAACACTTCGGTTTTGAATCCCATGAAGTTTATGTTTGAGATGTTAAAGCCCAGATTAAGAGGCTTCTGATCATTCTCGTGCCTATCACCCTTCACAATACCATTATAACTAAATTCGCTAACCAATCTTCCAATAGAAGGAATGGAGCGATGTTGTGTGTTGAGACATTCTACTTGAGGATTACTCTGAGCTGCAGCAAAACTATTCAATCCAACCATCTGATAAATGTTCTCTGGCTGAATTTCATTCTGCTTAACTGGTTGAATTTGCATAGGATCACCAGAAATAATAAACTGGCAATCAGTGCTCTTATAAAGAATAAATGCCATTGTGACAATATCCAGCATTGATGCTTCATCGATTATTACGTAATCCCAATGATGATCACAGATAATTTCCTCACTTGGCATTAAATAATCATAAGCATAGCGTGCAGCCGTAGTGACAACTACATGATGCCCGTCAAACTCCATAAATTCATCATCTCGTGTGTATATCTCGTTTGTTTCAAGATATTCGAGACTCTCTGTAACGCCATACCTGTAGGAATACTGAGAACATACATCATTTTCATCCAACCTTTTAGCAATCACATCAGCAGCTTTATTTGTTGGAGTGAGAACAAGTATATCAAGTGACTCATCATTGTTTTCTACTATATCTTGTATCTTACTTACGATACGTGTTGTCTTTCCAGTTCCAGGAGGACCGTAAATATATTTAATACAATCAGGAAGATTATCACGAAGGTTAAAGTCGTCTTCGAAATCAAGTTTAACAAATTGTCTTGTCAGAGAATCTATATGATTGGCATAACTACCATTTGCAACTAAACGTACTTTGTTAGCTGCATTAATTTTTTCTTCCAACTCAGAAGCACCGTCGTAATATGCCCATATACTATCATCTGTAAAATATTGCAGATCAACATCTATCTTTTCTGTCACATTACCTTTAAGAATGTGGAGAGTTATAGAGTCTGCGTGTTCTATCCATTTTGGAACAACACGATTAGGCTTTAGAATAGCTATCGTGTAATCATCCAATACTTTTGCCTCCTGGAAATCGATTTGAACACTTCTTGATACAGCTGTATTATTCTTTTGATTATAAAGCTGTTCCATGAGATACTTAAACCAAAGGAAAGAATATTTTGGAGTTCTGCTAATAGCGTAGTCAAGATCTGCTTGATCATTAGCTTTATCAAGTTCCTCTTGTGCTGCTTTTTGTTTGCTATTAAGTTGTTCTCTATTTCTTCTTTCATTAGCCATAGCAGAAGAAGCACTGTTAGACTTTACAGACTTTTCTTGCGTATATTGACTTGTGTTTACGTCATCATCAAAGAATTCTTCATCTGAGTCAGTAGATGAAGATGTTTGATTAAATACTTCTGATTCCTGGGTTACCGGTTTAGAACTGCGTGGTTTCTGCACTGGTGCATTCTTCTGCTTGTTCCATTTTTCCTGCAAACGGTCTGTAACTGACTTTTTCTCTTCTGATGAAGTTACTTCCTCATCCTCATTTGAAGATGAGTTATTAGGGTATGATTCTTCGTATGAAGATGAAAAAGACTCGTGCTTTTGATGAGTTCCTCCATAGTCACTACGACGCTTTCTTTCTGTAGGTTCCTCAATGTTTTCTTCTTTTTGAGCTTCGTCAGCCTCCTCTTCATCTGAAATCTCTTCATTTTGAATAGGATGTTCAAGTCTTTGATCTGCATTGATCTCTGCTTGCTGTTTTATTTCATCAGGCAGACTGTTTACATCATGGGCATCTTCTGTAAACGTTTCGGCATTTACATTTTCATCTACACTGATTCCGTCTTTTTCAGCATCACTTAGATATGATAATAGCTCTGTAGGCAAAGAACCGCCTTCTTGTTGCTTTATAAAATCCACAAATTTATGTAAGAATAACTTATGAAGGAAGTTTTGGTCAAAATCACCCTTAACTTCCAATTTCTTCATAATCCAATCCAGTATCTTAATAAACATAGGACCTTGCCATGAACCTACATACCAAAGATCAGAAACCTCTTCACTGTAAATTTCAAGATCTGTAGCAATATGCTCATCATAAGAATAAATGATTCTTTCGCAAGTTGATACATCTGCGTTGTTCAATTTTTCGACATAAGAAGCATACAGCTTTTCCCAATCTTCTCGACCTGTTTTATAAGCTAGATAGAGGAGACGTTTTGAAATTTCACGTATTGCAGATTCGTCCTTACAATATTTCCCTGCTTTACTTTTTGAGAAGTCATGATTAGTCAAAATCTTTATATTCAAGATCTTGCATAACTTGACATAATCTTCTTTTGACTCAGGCATATATGAAGGATTACAAATATATGCGTTTCCTCCAAAATTACCTTTTAGGGTTTCATTGCCCCATTCTAAAGCAACAAGCGTATTTAGTGGAACCCAATTCTTTGCTCCACTAAACCAATTAGCCGATTTTATATATTGCTCAATGGCCGAACGATGACGTTGTAATGTCTCGTCTTTGGTATCTACAAACCACTTAATCACATCACGGCGGAAATCATGGATGTCAAGAGTAAGATATTCAAGGCAATCAAGTATATATAGTCTACTTCTCATGCCAATTCTATCTACCCATTCTGGCAACTCTATAGCCGGTAATTTGGAGTCACCATCTTTTAATTTGCGTACGATTTTCTGGAGTTGAGAATTTCTGTAATCATAGACTTCCAATGGTTTCCTCATACCGATGGAGGTAGGAATACATGGAATACCTCTCAGCTTATCATCTGTCAAAACCTCCTTTAAAGAGCGCTCTTTATTTGGAGCGTAAACACTCCAAAAATATCGAGCAAACTTTTCATTATGAAGTAATTTTAAGTTGGCTTCAGTGAAACTTTCAAATACATTTAAGCAATATTCAAATAGTGGCTTAATGCCGTTCGGACAGTATTCATCATATTTCTCGCTAACGAAGTCGAGTTCAGTGATACCATTAGCCATAAATTGACATTCTGGTATATATACAGTGCTGAGATATTGCCCTAAACTGTTAATAAACTTGCCCGTAGTAGTGAAAAGCTTAATCGGTCCTAAATCGTAGATTAATGATGAAACTCCAACTCTATCCGTGTTATAAGCTTTAGCCAGCTCACCAATAATACGATAATGAGCTTCTGATTGAGCATAGTAATCCTGGTGTCTATAATAATACTTTAATTTCTGATTTCTTAATTGAGTAGCATTCTCAATTTTCACATCATAGCTATCTGCTATAGCGACAATTAACTTGATGACATTTCGTCTTTGTATGTCATCTTCCAAACAGTTTGCTATGTATTCTTCTGATACTAAAATTGGTATATCAATATCAGGGAATGGATTAACAGCTATCTCATAATATTTACCTGATACGAAAACATCTTTTGGCGTTCTATAGATTCCGTCATTGCATTTAAGTTGTAAACTATTCAGATATTTCTTCATAGTTTCATCCTTATCTGACAGCTTTTGCTTTATCGCATCTGCATATTTCGCCAGAATACCAACGATGTCTGTATTCTTATATTTTGCGAGGTTAGGAAGTACATTTTTGAAAATTATATCCTTATACTCAACAGTAACCTTAAGTGTTTTAAACAAAGAAGTCCAATCTCGATCTATTCCTTCTTCAATATAGTCAGATGAAACAAATTTTGGTGCCTCTACGTTTTCCGCAATAAACTTTTCTAAGCCTATCACACCTGAGTACTGATCAGAAATGAACATATTGGATGGCACATCATATGCCACCTCTTCATTTCTGAACATCATTGGGAAAATATTAAGTTTTGCCTTATTTTCTTTTCCTGCCTTACTATCGCATACCCATCTCCAAAATTTTACATTACGTTCCTGATTTTTTAAATAAGGGGTGACTTTTGGTTCGACACCACTTTGAATAATGTATTCGTAAAATGCAGGTTCATCAATAACTACATTTTTTAGTTTATCGACAAAATAGTCTTCGTCTTTTTCACTAAGAATATAATCAGGATGTATTGAATCCAGTATAGTAACAGGGACTAGGTCTTTAGAGATTATATCAGAAAGAAGTTCTGATGGGAGATAATGATTATCCGAACGTTCAACCAATATGCCATCATCTTCTTTTGGTGAAGAAATAAAGATTGGCATTTCCTTTACATTCTCTAAATCCTTATCTGATAATTCGTCATGAACATCCGCTATGTACCTATGGAAAGCTATATTACTTTCTCTTGTAGAGAGATTGTCTTTAATTCTATCAAGATGAATAAGCAGATGTGCACGAAGATAATGAATTTTATCAAATCTCTTCAGTCCTAAGTTACTAAAGAATTGACAACGCTCAGATCCATCAAATAAATCAAGGTAATAATCATCACATAGTGTTATCGCTGAACGATTAAACCAAGGCTGATTAAATAGTTCAAGTGCATCTGAACTAGGCAGATAAACTTTTCCACCATAATTTTCTATTGGTGTTAGTTCATCAACATCTTTACACAGAATTGGTGTTTTCTTAAAAATGTTATCAATCTGTCCGTTCTTGAATAACTCTGTTTGATGTTTGAAAAGGAAATTGAGAAACTCTTTGCTGATTTCCTTTGTTGTGATTACAGCAAAAACTTCATCAAGTCGTGTACGGAGTGATTGGTAGAGACCTGAGACGCTGAATTTCTGTACAATTTGTCTTGTACTCAGCAGAGCTCTTAATTGCGTATTCTCGTCATCTGACAATCCTTCGAAGTAACATGAATCAATAGAAAGGCAACAACCTTTTGGCATCCAAATGTTTTCGTTCATTGCTTCCCATTCCTCATCATTCCAGAATATTGTTTTAGTTATTGGAGTCCAATATTGGTCTTCGCCATCTGATGTAAGAATACAATAGTTTTGGCGCATTAAAGATGTTATATTGCTAATAACATCCTGAATGCTTAACAGATAATGAAAGAAATCAATACTATTTTCTTTGTTCTTTATTTTTTCTGCAATTATCGTAACTCTTGAATCCTTAGCAATAAAGTTATGAAAACAATCACCTGCAGTAAGCGTCTTTATATTACACTTGGAAGATAAATATAGACGTACTTTTTCTTCATCATTAGCAAAATATTCTTCGTCCAGAAACATTAGCCATGACTTTTCTATCCAAGGATGTGATGCTAGTTCTGTGGCAATATCATTTTTCTGATATACATCAGTAACGTCACTAACCATAATGTTGCCGTCAACGTAATATGGAAAATCAGAAGGAGGATTGACAACACTTCCTGTGACTGCCAGAAAATGAACGAAACGAACGCTATTTTCTTTTACTGAAAATTGTGTCTGATAATTTGAAAAGTTATCAAAGATTCCCTTTACAAAAGAAAAATCGTTGAACGTCTTAAAGCGTGATTTATTACTTTCCCATGTATTATAATCTGCTGAAAGTTTATTTCGCAGAGCTACATTAAGCCTTGGAAGGTCATTAGACAAGAAGGCAATATCATTTACGAATTTATCAATATCATAATAAATCTTGTCTGCTTTCTCTATATTACCATCTTCTGTTAAAAATATCTTATACCCCCAACAGTTCATAATATAGCCACTTTTTAGTAAGTAGCCTATAAACGTATAGTCATGATCATCTTGGGTTAACCATTCCTGGAAGTCATCTTCAAGACATAATTGTAACAAGTCACTATCTCCAAAGGAAATACTGCAATTAAAATGCTTCAATAATCTAATAAGGTTCTCATTGCATCGAACAGAAGGGTGGGGAAGACTTCCTGTAGTATCAGAAAACTCATATAGTTCTTCATCTGAAAGGACAGGATTCTCGCAGGCTACAAAGCCAACTTTGTCGTATAAAGCATCTTCAAGCTTAACAAGATGATACTCGCCATCGCGTAATGAAGGAATACATGGTATTTCCACAATTCGTTCAGAAAAACCTTCGATAAACAACTGAGCATATTTATCACGGTTATCAAATTGAGGAAGGATGTCAAATACAGTATTCAGATCATACTGATTTTCAACTTGAAGGAAAGATACCCACCAGTCAGCAAACTGAGAACCACATTGCTTCATTATGCGATCATTCCAGTTTACATCATGCAGTCCACTTCTGGATCCATTAGGTACAAAGTCAGCATTGAATAGGAAACTAAAACCTAAACGAAGTTCGGTAGGCAAATAGTTGTATACCCTTGCGTTTTCTACTGGAACCAATTTGTTACCGTCTCTTCCTACAGCAAAGGAGATTCGAACATTATCAATGTCTTTGAACTTTTCTGGTATCTTATCTCCTGAATTGATATTATCTTCAACCCACGCCTTTAGATCCTGCGGTACAGAATAGCGATAGTCTGTTACACACCATTTTGTGTCATCTTTCTCAACAGTATGTTTGGTTGAACCATCAATGACTACATCAACCTTATATACATTTGGAATAAACAATAAGATCTGGTTATCAGAGAAAACCTTATCAAGCTGAGCGATGTTCTTCTTTGCATCTGTCTTATGACGTAATGCAAATTGAACACGCATATCGTTCTGCTTCAGTGTTTTGCTAATTTCAGAATCAAGACTCTCAGTGTCAGTTGGTATTGGCATCAAAGCCCATGGACAATCACCAAAGAATTTTTCTTCTGAATATTCTTTGTCAAAACGTAAACTCCAATCACCTGATTTCAGATATACATATTCGTTGTTAACAAATACTGTTTTGAAGCCAATACCTTTGTAGCCGATAGTCTCTGTATTCTTCTTTTTCTCTCCTTGGTTGATGGAACTGATACCTACAACATTTCTTAGATTAAAATAATCTCCAGAATGCATGAAGAACAGATAATGATCAGTTAATATGAATTTCACATTAACATGCTCATTATTAAATGGGTAGTCATTAGCATTTTGAAGAAGCTCATAAATATAGGTATGCTGGGCGCCAGTAACCTCATTGAAAATTGTTTTTTGGAAGTTATTGAACAATTCCAGATTACTTCCGCTCAAACTTAAGCGTGCGTTGAAGAGTCCTTCGAGGAATTCTGTATTGTTTATAATCTGAGGAACGCCATCAATGACAAATTTACTAACTTCATCATTATCAAGATGCCATAGAAAGGAATAGAAAGAACCTGTTATAAGTTTCTTACCGCTATATGCTATTTCAAGGTCATCTTCTGAAGAAATTGGATTCTTGACAATGTCACCTTCATTACCACGAATGTCAGTAAAATAGTAGGAACCATCCTCTCGGATTGAAAAACAACCGATAAGATGGTCAGATCCAATACGTCTTCTAAGTCCTTGTTCGTTATTACCCATATATATTATTTTTGAGTGCTAATTTAATATGTTACTGTGCAGTCTTTCTGCATTCACAGGAATAATTTTATCCCTATGTATTATGTTTGGATTTCTGGTAGCCTAATTCCTAATTTGTAGAAACGTACATATCCAGAAACATTATCGAATTTTGGTTCATCTGTTCTTGTGAACGTAAACCTTTCTTCTTGTTCCTGGTCTGGATAGATAATTAAGCATTTAATAGGGAGTGCTGTATCTTCATCCAAACCTAATTTATGGTATATGCTGCTAAGTCGAGCATAACCACCAACTTCTCTTGCATCATCGATAGTAATGCCACCACTATTTTTATAGCGTGGTTTATATTTCGCATCGATAACATATGGTTCTGGCCACTCTGTTGGATTCAAGAGATAATCAAGCTCCTGATAATGAGCCTTTAGATGATACTGGATTTCGTTTTTCCCAGTGAATATCTTCCGGAGATTTCCGAATACATATAGCTCAAAGAGCTTGCTCATGTCAATCCAGAATGGAGGAGTGTCTATCTCCTTTTTACCAGTAATCGTGATGTCATAACTGAAACGCTTAAGCAATAGTTGTGCAAATTCAACAGCTGTATAATATTCCTTGAAAACAGGATTGCTCTTAAACGTCTTCATTGACTTGATGCTGATTTCATCGCCCACCATATCAAAATAAGGTTTGACGTATCTTATTTTCTGCTCTAAAGAAGTTATGTCAAGTGCATGTTTATAGACCTCTAACTGCTTTTTGCAGAAGGTTAGAGCTTTTTTCAGGATTCTGTTCTCCTCAGAATCTATATCATAAACCTGATAACGACAGACGTTGTCTGTTATGCGACCTCTCGTAAGATTTTGATGGATAGTCCTACTGACAAGTATATGTCCCTTAACCTTATTATTCAAATTTTCTTCTACCATGTAGAAGCTTTTCTTCAAGCCCTTTCTTACGATGCGTTGAAGAATATTCAAATACTCCGTGATCAGGAAGATGCTTAATAAATCCTGTTCCTGATTAACACGGATAGAAGGTTTGTCAAAGCGAATGCTGATCAAGTCCTTCAGATGATCAAAGTTGTCAGGCTCAGACAATGACTCGTTAAGCATACGAACATAATCGACTTCGAAGCCGTCATTCATTTTCGGGCTGACTTGTACAGCTAACTCGCCTTCTTTAATCCAGTCGATTCCAACAAAATAAGATCCTGTAGCAAGAATATTGTCATCCCTACGAGATAGTGCAAGACATAGCTCATGGTTTTCACGACCTCTCTTGACATCAAACACAACTTCTGAGCCGTCATCCAGATATGGGATGATGGCTTCACTTTCAGTTTGCTGTAGATAAGTGTTCTCCAACAACTGTTCTTGAAGTTGTATTACTTTCATCATTCTGTTGCTTGCTTATATAGATCGTCGATAGTTTCTTGCGCGTCTGCAGTTAGCACTCCATCACGTACATATTCCTCCAGGAGCGGAATAATCTCATATAGGAGACGATCGGTTGTGTTATCTTCACCATCCTCATCCTGCATTAAGAAATAGCTATGACCAATCCAGACATCTTCAGGCTTATATTCATCAGAAAGTGTATCTGCAGGAACAAGTTTCAATGTCTGGTCCCATTCACTTTCTTTATATTCATCGAAATTCTTGATGAATAACTCGCTAACTTGTCTAAACAGCTCCATATTGAATCCATCATTATCCAAACCAAATGGTTTTTCTACAATGAAAGCAAATCGTCTTCTGATAGCATAATCAAGTGAACCTAAAGAACGGTCTGCTGTATTCATTGTTGCAATCAAATACACATTATCTGGAATCTGAAAAGATTTCTTAGAGTAGGGAAGAAGTACACTTTCAGAATTGATTCGTCCTTTTCGCTTATCAGGCTCAAGCAGTGTTATCAGCTCACCAAATACCTTTGATACATTTCCACGATTCAATTCATCAATAACCATCACATATGGTTTATTGTTCTCTTCCATTGTAGAAGGAGTTTTATACTTTTCGAGAATCGATTTTACATTATCAAGAGTGATAGAATTTAAACGATAGACAGTTCCTAAAGTCATTGTCTTTCCATCATTCATCTCTACAATATTTTCATCGATATTCTTTAAAAGCCAGTTAACCTTTCTAACTCGCTTGTAATTAGGGAGATTATCGTCAAACTCGTAATCACCTGTAACAACGCCAATAGCATCAATGGTCTGGCTGGAATAACATGACATAATAATATCACCTGCTTTCATCTTATTGATGTAAGCATCCAAAATCTGCTTTCCTTCACCATTATGAATGCTCCAGTCTGTTTCATCTGAGATAACTGGACCATAACCGTCCCATCCAATACGAATATAGTTGTTCTTCATACAGTCGCTTCTTACAGGATTATCGCCTGTACCAGCAAGTGAGACTTTCCAAACAACAGCATAATCTGAAATACCAACTTGCTTATCCTTGACAATAGGGCGCTCAGCATCTTCACAGAGTTTCTTGAAAATTCCACCTTCGATCTCGTATGTTACCTGGTTGTTTTCATTTACAACTGGACGCAAACCTTCAATCCAATCCTCATAATCCATTGATTGGTGGAAAGTCGTAAACGCAATTCGTTTTTCAGACTTTAGCTGATTGTATCTCGTTACGATCTCTTCTCTATCAGGATCATTAGACATGAAATCAGGATCACAGAGACGTACTGCAAATTCAGGCACATCATAGGTCTTACCTGTACCAGGCGCACCATATAAAACTATATTTTTGCGTCGTTTCCATGTAAGAACACCTTCGTCATACCATGTTGAACTTTCATCGTTTTCGTCAACAACACCTACAGCATTTGCAGAAATCTCAGCAAAGCTATTTTCTTTAATTTCTTTGTTCTTCATCTTGGCTTTCAGAAGATCTAGTAAAGCTTTGTATGATTCATAATCCGAAATTTGGTTTGTATCAATATTGTAAGTGTCAGCAAGATATGACTTCGTATTTGAATCAAGTGCTAAATACTCATCTGGCTTGATCCAGAATAATGGCATTGTTGCTTCTGCTTTTCGACGCTCAAAATGATATAATTTACAAAAATCTTCTGCTGAATCATTATTCATGAGATTTACATAAGCATCCCACAATGAACTACAACTATTATTTACATCTTCCCAATCATAAAAGAATGAATGAGAATATATAATTACTGGAATTCCATTGAAATCAGATGGAATTGATGATTTAAGATTTAAGCGTGTCTTGATTCGAGAAAGTATATCAATTCTATTTTCTGTCTTTACATTCCTTTTATTGCTGGTATTGAATATTCCAAAGAAAGAGAAAGGGTCAATATCATTTACTTTTTTTTCTTTATCCTTCATGTGGAGATAATTTGTATATCTAGACAGACCATCTTCTGAGTATATAAAATCAACCAACTCAGTTCTTTTGTCTTTAAAATCAAGTAATTTCTGAGCTAACTCAGAATAGAAAGGAATCCAAGTGAATCTCATATTCTTTTTCAATTTATTATTCATGTATTCTTTCATGCACCAGAACAAAGTCTGTACTGCAAGGTTGAGAGGCTTATTCTTGAAACCTTCGATTTCTTTAAGCATTATCTGCTGTATTTCCTCTCCGTAGTTCTTCACGAAACTATTGATAAGTTCCATGAAATGACAATACTTCAATCCTGCTTTGCGGGTATCATAGCCAAAGTATTGACAAATGTTCTGGTAGATTTCATCCTTGTAAACTGTGTAAGTTTCAGGATAAACACATGTGAGCAATGCCGCAGCTGTACGTTCATCATTTGCGTTATTATTCCAATCATTTGGACACAACGCCTTCATCTCAGATTTAAATGCAGCCAAGCGATCGTTCAGTGGAACTGACTCGTCAATCAAATGTTGACAGCATGCACCCAATTCATTCTTTTTGTTATCTATCAGGTATTTGATCACTCCATCAACACGAGGGTTATCTACAATATTTTGCCCTCTCAGACTATTGAATACTTCAAGAACATCTTTCCCCTCCGTTTTATCGAGCAAAGCCCATTTGTATTCCTCATCGTAACCATTAAAAGGTTTGCCATTTCTGAAAACATCAATGAGGTCTTCCATTAGATAAGTTCTAAGAGCCTCTACAAGTTCATCTCGCATCTGCCATTGGAACCCTTGTTTAGTGTCCCAACCTTTTTGCATAGCAATACACCAGTAGGTCTCTTTTCCGTCAGTGCCTTCAACTCTAAATCTATTCAAACGATTTTGAACCCACTTAGAGAAATGATACACCTTGCTGTTATAATACTGGGCAGGTTTTCCATA
>CAYFTJ010000037.1:0-16300 GCA_964346155.1 uncultured Oscillospiraceae bacterium | reverse complement strand
TTGACGTAAATTATAAAGTCTCCTTCTGAGTGCTTCCCTTTGAATTCGTAGCATAAGCTTTAAGCTTGACTACATCCGAAACCAAATTCAAAACAATGTTTCTCAGATTTTATTTTATTACCGGGTAAAAAGCGAAAAGAAAGACTACTTCCTGGAAAAGGTGAACCTGAAAGACTGCGTACAAGAAATTATGCAAGACTTTGCGCCGCTTGTTCATGAAAAAAATATGAACGTAGAGCTAAAGAATTTAGACCACACCATCTACACCGATCGCAGAAGCTTTGAATTTATCATCGGGCAAATTGTTTCAAACGCCATCAAGTATTCGGGCAAAAAAGCCTGCCTTGATATTTCAGTTGATTTACATGATGGTACAACCATTTTAACCTTAAAAGATAACGGCCAAGGCGTGAAAGCCTGCGACCTCCCCTACATTTTTGAAAAGGGCTTTACAGGTGATTCGGGCGAGACAAGAAAAAAATCAACGGGCATGGGTTTATTTTTGGTAAAACAATTAGCCGATGATTTAAACATCGGAGTGGAAGTTTCTTCCGATTGGGAACAGGGCTTTTCTATATCCTTCGTTTTTCCATCATAAGTTTATTCTCAAAATAATCGCCGCCTGTTTCAAACAAGCAGCGGTTATTCTTTAACTCAAACTCTTACCAACCCAGGTGCCATTTATTGATGAAGCCACGGTAGCTTTTCCCGTTATAGGTGGTTTCAATATGAACAAAGCGTGAGTTGTCTGTCAGGATCCCAAGGACCGTCACTGTCTGTCCTGCGTTGATTTTAAATAAGGTCTTGGGTTTGAGGATGGGGTCGTCATAGAGGTGCGCTTCGCTTACCAAGGTCATTTCCTGGAACATAAAGGTAAGCTCGGGAAGGGTGATGCCTTCAGGAATGGCGGCAGCATCGATATAGCCGACCCGGTAGTCGCCACTGGTGGTTCCGTAACCTATGAGCGCGTAGCCGTTTTCCGTTCCATACCATCTGCATCTTCCCCCACCTACCATGCCCGCGCGATAATAGCTTGTGCCGGGGCCAAGGTACACATCGTAGCTACGGGCAATTCTGGCGGTCTGGTGCTGGGGAATATAGTAAGTTCCCGGTGGCACATTGCCGCTGGGCTTGGGTACCGAAGTTTGTACCGGCGGTTTGGGAGTGGTTGGCTGCACAGGTGTGCCGGGCGCGTAAATAAACGAAACCTCGCTGGGTGATACCGCGCCTGAAGAAGAAACCGATACGTTGGCAGAGCTTGCGCCTACAATACCGTATCCCTTGGGCACCAGAGCATTGTTCGCGTAGATGGTATGGTTGCCGCTGCCCACGGTTACATAGTGGCTGAAAAGGACGCCACCCGCGTTATCCCGATACACAACTTTCACGCTGGCGCTAACTGATTTGGCGTAAGTAAAGACCACTGAGGCGGGATTGGCAACACCGTTTGAGCCAATATAGACCGACGCGTTGCGGCTTGATTGAAGCACATAGCCGCTGGGTACCTGAGCGTCATCTGCCCTGACGGTATTGCTGCCCTGGTAGCAAAGCACAGTCGTGGTTTTTAAAGTCTGCCCATCGCTTGAACGGTAGTATACCGGCACGCTGATGGCCACATTGGCCGCATAGGGTTCATTATAAAGGAAAGTAACTTCGGAGGGGGAAGCAAGTCCCTGCGCATCCACATAGATGTTGGTGGATGACCGCGAATATAGCGTATAGCCTGCGGGCACCCGGCTTGAGTTGGCAACCACGGTATTGTTTCCCTGCTGTACGGTCACATACTCGGAATTGAGCCACACGCCACTGGTTGTTTGGTAGTTGACCTTCACGGTAGCGGTCCTCACAACAGGGGCTGTCTGGGTACGCACGCACAGGAACACGATCTCGGAAGGCTGGGCATAGAGGTTGTTTGACACATTCACCTGCTGCTCTTTCACGCCCACCAGCTCATAACCTACCGGAACGATATTGGGATTGGCTTTGATGGTGGTCCTGCCGGGGCTTAAATCGTACAGTTCCCCGCCAAGGGCAACACCGTAAATGTCTTTGTAGGTCACAACCACGCGCGCTTTACCCGAAACCGCGTTGCCGCCCGACTGGTTCAGGTCCGCCCCCTTGTGGTAAATAAACAGGAGGCTGGCCGGCACCGCGACACCGTTTGACACCTGCACGGTCGTGGAAGCCGCGCTCAAAAGCCCATAACCGGCGGGTACCTTGCTTTGGTCGGGATATACCGTGTTCCTGCCTTCGGCAAGAATGCGCTGCTCGGTCGATAGCACCACGCCTTCGGCCGTACGGTAGTAGATGGTAATGGTGGCCATGCCGCCCATTTGCACCAGAGGGCTAAAGCTTACCATGCGGTTGGAAATGTAGCCCGCCTGCCCGTCTTTCAGTTCAATTTCATACCAGCCCGTATGGGCAACCGAAAGTACGGGGTAGCTTTCGCCCGGCTGCACAACCGCGATGCGGGAATAGTCCACTGAGGGGCCTTGGCGAACGTTAACGCCCGTTGTATGGGAGACCGTTGCCGTGCCAATGTAGGCCTGGTCTGCAACGACAAGGCCGGAAAATAACAGTAAGATGGCTAGAACAGCCGCTAAAAATTTTTGTTTTCTCATTGCGATTCACTCCTTCTACCTATATAACGCATCAGAGAGCAGATATTTTTCACCCTTCATTTATTTTTTTATTTCCCTATGGTATGATAAAAATAAGGAGGGTGGGTAAATAACCTGTTGTACCTTCATTATACGACAGGAACTATCGTTTAGCCAGCCAAGATAGATGAAAGAAAATTATGACCTGAAAATGCAGGAAACCATCGCTTCATTTAACCAAAAGAAAAAGCTGCTTTTACACGTATGCTGCGCTCCTTGCTCCACCAGCGTGCTTGAAACATTGTGGCCTTATTTTGATATCAGCCTTTATTTTTATAATCCCAACATGGATAGCAAAGAAGAATTTGACCGCCGCCTAAAAGAAGCGCAGCGCTTGGTAAAAGAAATGGGCTTTGCCAAAGAAGTGATGGATGTGGGCTATGACAGTCAAGAATTTCTTCAGGCCATCAGCGGCCTTGAACATGAAAAAGAAGGTGGGCTTCGCTGCCATAAGTGTTTTGAACTTCGCCTGACTTCCAGCGCCCGCTACGCCAAAGAGCAGGGCTTTGACTATTTTACCACCACCCTTACCGTCAGCCCCCGTAAAGATGCCCAAGTGTTAAACAAATTGGGCATGGACATAGCACAAAGGGAAGGCGTTCTCTTCCTTCCCTCTGATTTTAAAAAACGAAGCGGCTATTTGCGCAGCGTTCAGCTTTCCAAAGAGCATGACCTATACCGCCAGGACTATTGTGGCTGTGTCTTTTCCAAGGCAGAGCGACTGCTTCAGCTAAAAAATAAAGCAGCAGGCAATTGCTGAAAAGTCAATTTTTTTCCGGAATCCAAAAGCACTTCACCCGCCAAATGACCATATCTTTCAACCAATACGGTTTTCCCAAACAGGCTATGTTCGCCCGACTCCGCCTGCAGGCGGCAGTTAAACCGGGCCTGCAGCCTTTTTTGTTCGTCCTGAATAAGAATGAGCCCTTCTTCCTTTTCCTCAAAGCTGAGGGCGCCTAATTTATTGGCAATTCCCTCATAAAAAACAATGTTTTCGCTACCTAACCTGTCCTGATAGCCGCCCATTATAAAGCGCAGGCTAAAGGCCTGCCCGGATACTATACTGGAACTTGACAGGCTAACCGAAGGAATGGCGCCCCGATAGGCCGCCCTCGTCCATGTATAAGAAGCATGGCTAAAGGCGCTGGGGAATAGAATTTCCCTTTCCCCAAGCACCACCCTGCCATCGGCCTTATTGCCGGGTATAAAGGTTCGACAAAAGAAGCCCCGGTTGCCTTTGGCAGGCATGGCAACTTGCAGACAAGGGTCATGCCGCATCTGGGCTATAAAGTCAAACAGCAGGGGCCTGCTTACGCCTAAAAAGTCGTAAATATGCCCATAGGCGTGCAGTTCCTGCCCTTCCTTTCGCAAGGTCACATCGTACATCTTGCCAAATCCCCCGGTCACCCCTTTAACCGGCGATATGGAGTAGTTGGCATCCAGTTTTTTGAAAACCGTCTGATTTCGGGTTGCTGTGGTAATGGTATTTTGTTCAAAGTCCGCCAAGGTGATAGACACGCTGTGCAAACGCCCCCGATGGCCGACACGCACAAAGAAAATGGCGCTATCGGAGAAGAAGGTCGCCGCATCCTCTTGTTTGATCGTGTTTCGGGGCATCCTGATCTTTTGCGGGTCATATTCCCACAAGGGAGTCAAGGCATAGCCGCTTTCGATGAGCCGGCCTTCCGTATCCAGTAAGGGAAGGGGGCGGAACAGACGCTGTTGCATTTCCATCCTTTCAATGGTGGGGACTGGTCCCATAATCTTCCTTAATTTGTGATTAATTATAGCAACAAGTGTCATTTATGTCAACACTTTCGCCAAAGCTATTCATATTTAGTTAATATATCGTTCCCTTTACATTCCTACACTTCCCCCCCTATAATAGACAGGAGAATAGATAGAAGGAGGAGGACTATGAACCGTAAAAGCTCTACACTATCCTTAGCTGTCCTGGGTTTGATGACAGCCATGGTCTTTGTGTCCAATTACTTAAGCATCCCTGTGGCATCCAGCCGCGTCCATTTAGCAAATGCTCTGTGTCTTTTATCGGGCCTACTTCTTGGCGGGTGGAAGGGAGCTATCGCAGCCGGCCTTGGCAGCGCCCTGTTTGATATCACCATCCCCGCCTATGTAAGCGAAGCGTGGATTACCTTTATTAACAAAGGCGCCATGGCTTTGGCCTGCGGCATGGTGGCCGGTAAAGACAAGTCCGGCAAGCCCCGCCTGTATATTGCCGCCATTGTCGGGCAGGCAACTTATCTTGTGCTGTACCTATCAAAAAACTACATCTTTATGCGCTATGTTACGCCTGTACCGGTCAATACGATTTTTCCTGTACTCCTGGAAAAATTCATTGCGTCTTTATTTAACGCTACCTTTGCCGTCTTTGCTGCCCCCACCTTATATCTGGCCATTGCGCCGGCGCTTGAAAAAAGCGGCTTAAAGTAGCCCGCTCCGCCAACAAAATGAACGCCCAGGAAACTTCTTGGGCGTTCATTTTTAGTCCAGCATTAAATTTGCGTTATCAGCGTTCCCAAAATGGCCGCCGCCAGCATCACAGAAAGAAGAGAGAAAGCGCCGCTGCCCACCTTTTCCTTTTTATCGCTTATGAGCAGCCAAAGGGCAGGATATGCAAGTAAGTCCGCAAAGTATCTTGCCCCCCATTGGTAGCCGCCGCCCGTTCGGTGCATGAGCAGCAGCAGGCAGTGAAGCAAAAAGGTTGAAAAAAGTAAACCATGCTGCCAAGTAAAGCTTTTTCTGATTACAGCCCGCATTGTCCAGAATAAAAGCAGCAGCAGCGCCCCGTTTGAAAGGATGAAAGAAGCGCCAAACCGCTGGCCAAGAATCATGTTGTTTTCGATATAGAATGGCGGCTTTAATACAAAGGTATGAAAGTTGTTTTTGATGTGCGCCAAGCTGAACTGTTTACCTCCTTGGAAGGAAAATTCCGGCAGGTAATTGTGCCCAAACTCGAAGATGTTTCCAAAGCGTATAAAATTATACAGGGCATAGGAGGCCGCCACCATGAGCCCAAGAACAAAGCCGGGCAAAAGCTTTTGAAAGCTTTTCTTTGAAAAGCTATAATCGGCCAGATAAAAAATCATCAGCAATGGCCCGTATAGGGCGTTAAACGGCCTGCAACCCACCGATAGGGCATAAAAAAACAATGCAGGCGTCATTCTCTCATACGCAAAAAAGGCGATGGAAACCATGATAGTACACATCGCCAAGCTTTGCGCCTGATACCAAACCCCGCCGTTTTGCAGCGTTGGTAAAAAAGAAGACGCAAAGAGAAGTAAAAAGGAAAACGGGGCTGCCTTTTTATCTTCCATAACTCTGGATAAGGCAAGATACAGCGCGGCGCAAGCGAGGCTTGCGTACACCTGCGTTAATAGAATATCAGGTACAAACTCCCCAAAAATAAAGGTGAGCAGATAAATTGGTATGGTCGGTACAGGCGGAAAGCTCACATAGTATTTTCCTTGGTAAATGGCAAGCTCAAGGTGCGGCACATCATTTTCCAGCGCGATATGGCCTTGCCGCCACCTGAGCGCTTGAAGCAAATAGCTGTTATAGCCCGAAGTGTTGAACAAGCCGCCCCCAACCATCACCTGCACGGCGGCAAGAAAGCTCAAGCAAACAAGAGCCACCAAGGCGGCTCTAACCCATTTTCTTTTTAAAATACCCGTTATTGTTTGCATAAAAAGAAAGGCCGGAAAGCTTTCCGACCCTTACATTTTAGTTTTCTTCGTCTTCGTCTTCGATGAGCTCGATGAACTCTTCGAACAGACTGTCGGACAACTCATCATCGTCGATGGAAACGTAGAAATCTTCGCCGTCTTCATCGGTTTCGATTTTGAGGATAACAACTTCACCGTCGTCCTCATCGGCTTCTTCCTGATCAAGCAGCATCAGGACAACGTACTCGCTGCCATCGCGCTCCAAGGTGGTTACGTATTGGAACTCAACATCCTGACCCTCTTCATCGGTTAGAATGATGATGTTATCGTCCTGTTCCTCCAGGTGCTCGTGTTCATGTTCGTGATTGTTTGCCATTGGTCATTCCTCTCCGCCATATCATAATAGGCTGCAATTTATTTTCCTCTGCCGTCCAGATACTGCTGGAGTATCAGGGCGGCGGCGACGCTGTCTATGTTTTCCTTGCGTTTATCCCGGCGCACATTGCCTTCAATTAAGGCACGCTCGGCTGAAACGGTGGTTAAACGTTCATCTACAAAGACCACTTCAAATCCTGCTTCTTGAAGCTTTTGGGCAAAATCGCGCACCGTTTGAGCCTGAAAGCCTTCGCTGCCGTCCATGTTCTTGGGCAAACCCAAAACCAGTAGGCGGGCGTTTAGCTCTTTGGCCAAGTTTTCAAAGTGTCTGGTATCCGGTCCGTAGCCCACGCGCTTGTACACGCTGTGGGGGCTTGCAATCCGGTGTCCCAGGTCGCTTTGCGCAATGCCGATGCGGACATTGCCCACATCGAGCCCGAGGATGCGCCCCATCAGGTATCCATACCGCTGATGTAGTAGCGCACCAATTCGTCCAGGATTTCGTCACGCTCCAGGCGGCAGATCATGCTGCGGGCGTTGTTGTGGCTTGTGATGTAGGTGGGGTCGCCTGTTAGGATGTAACCGACCAGCTGGCTTTCGGGGTTGTAGCCCTTATCCTGCAAGGCGCGGTATACATGGTAGAGGATCGCCCGAGCAGTGTCACCGCCCTCTGGTATTGGCTGCATAGTAATGGTTCCCTGTGTAGTCATCGCGATTCCTCCTTCCTTACCTATTATTATACTTGATAAAAGGGGTAAATGGCAAGGTCAAAAACTAATTAGTTCTGCCTTTTCCTTCATCTGAAGGGTTGGAGGTTAAGCTGCCCATCCCCGGACAGCCATGGCAGCTGCTGCAAGCGGAACAGGCCGCGCAGCCGCCCGCCTTCTTTTGCTTGCGCAAGCGGACAATCGATAAAACAACCAGAGCTGCCACGATTAATAAGGCAATGACGCTTTGAGAATTCACAATCTTTCCCCTTCCAAATTTCTAGCCGGGCGCACAAGTAGGTATATACCGGCAATAAGTAAAACAATGGCAATCAACGAAAACACAGTAAATGCCGCGCCTGTAAATAACAACCAAAGCTGATACACAATCAGCGATACCACGTAAGCAAACAGCGTTTGATACCCAAAGGCAAACAGGGTGTAGCGGGCATTGTTCATTTCCCGACGGATAGCGCCCATGGCCGCAAAGCAGGGCATGCACAGGAGATTAAACAGCAGGAATGAAAATCCTGCCGCCTGCGTGTAGGTCTGCGCAAGCGCCTCCCAAATCTGTCTGCCGTCCTCCGCAACATTGGCAGCCCGATATAAAATGCCAAAGGTGTTGACCACGTTTTCCTTGGCAACAAGCCCAAAGGTGGTAGCAACGGTGGAGCGCCAATCGCCAAAGCCAAGGGGCTTGAAAATCCAGGCAATCGTATTGCCGATGCTGGCTGCAAGACCGTCGTCCAGGTCGTCTACCAAAATAAACTTGCCATCGACAAACCCGATGTAGGAAATAATCCAGATGAGAATGGAGGACAAAAGGATAATGCTGCCGGCTTTCTTAATAAAGCTCCAGCCCCTTTCCCAGGTGGATTTAAGCACGTTGCTTGCCGCCGGAATTCGATAGGAAGGCAGCTCCATAACAAAGGGCGAAGCTTCACCCGAAAACATGCTGGTCTTTTTCAGAATCAAGCCGGACATAATCACCGCTGCCACACCGATAAAGTAGGTCGCCGGGCTTACCCAGGGCGCGCCGCCAAAAAGGGCGCCTGCAATCATGGCAATCACGGGCAGCTTGGCGCCGCAGGGAATAAAGGAGGTGGTTACGATGGTCATGCGCCTGTCCCGCTCGTTTTCAATGGTACGGGAAGCCATGATGGCGGGCACCGAGCAGCCGGTACCAATGAGCATGGGAATAAAGCTTTTGCCCGACAGGCCAAACCGGCGGAAGATCCTGTCCATGATAAAGGCAACGCGCGCCATGTACCCGCAGCCTTCCAGCAAGGCCAGCATGAAAAACAATACGAACATCTGCGGCACAAAGCCAAGCACCGCGCCAACGCCCGCTACCACACCGTCCAGCACCAAAGACTGGACCCAAGGCGTGGCGTCCTCGCCCATCCAGCCTTCCACAATCACCGGGATGCCGGGAACGAATTTTCCGAAGTCTTCAGGCGCAGGCTCGGTTATAAGGGTAGCCAACGCTTCTTTATAAATAGCGATATCTACCTGCTTTGTTACTTCTTCCCCTTCTTCATCTTCCCAAACGGCCGTGGCTTTTAAGCTTTCCGCATCTTGCAGAAAGTTGTCCGCCTCGATATCGATGCCCGCTTTTTCCGCCTCTTGTTCAAAGGCTTCTTTGAAGATATCAGCTTCTTCATGGGCGGCGGTCGCTTCTTCATAGGCCGCTTTTCCTTTACCCAGGAAAAAGCCATCGCCAAACAGTTCTTCATTGGTCCAGTCTGTGACCCAGGCGCCTACGGTTGTTACAGCGATGTAATAAACCAGGAACATGACCACCGCGAAAATAGGCAGCGCCAGCACGCGGTTGGTTGCGACGCGGTCAATCTTATCGGAGGTGCTAAGCCCTGTGCTTTTCCTTTGGTAGCTGGCTTTCACCAGCTCTTCCACCCAATCATAGCGGTCGGTGGTAATGGCGCCTTCAGCGTCATCATCCCGCTGCTCTTCGTACTGCCGGACAATAGCAGACAGCCCGGCCGCCTGCAGCTTTTTAAACTCTTTTTCTTCAAAGGCGGCTTCATCGCTTTCCAGCGCCTTAATAGCATACCAGCGGCGCCGGTCCTGAGGCAAATGCTCAAGCAATTCTTCCACTTTGGCAATGGCACGTTCGGTGTCCTCGTGTAGGCGCATGGGCTTTGCCGCAATGCCTTTCTGGGCCGCTTCCTGTGTTTTTTGAATCAGCTCATCAATGCCCGTGTTTTTGAGGGCGGAAATGGCAACCACCGGTAAACCAATCTCTTTGGAAAGAGCGTCAATATCCAGTTTGTCGCCCGACTTTTTGACCATATCCATCTGGTTAACGGCAACCACCATCGGCAGGCCAAAGTCCATCAGCTGGGTGGTTAAATACAGGTTGCGCTCGATGTTGGTCCCGTCCACAATATTGATGATGACATCAGGGCGGGTTTCCGCCAGGTAGCTGCGGGAAATGACTTCTTCAGGCGAATAGGGCGACAGGCTGTAAATGCCCGGCAAGTCCGCCAACTTCAGCTCCTTGTTACCACGCACATAGCCTTCTTTTTTTTCTACCGTTACGCCGGGCCAGTTGCCCACATATTGATTGGACCCTGTTAACAGGTTAAACAGGGTGGTTTTTCCGCTATTGGGGTTGCCCACCAAGGCGATTGTCCTTGCCATTTTTGCCTCCTTAAAAGTTCGCCTAGGCTAACTTTTTGACATTTTTTTCGGCGCCTGAGCGCCGTGAGTAACTGCTGTTTCTCGATTATTACTGAATCTGAACCATTTCCGCTTCTTGCTTGCGAAGGCTCAGTTCATAGCCACGCACCGTGACCTCGACAGGATCGCCAAGAGGCGCGAGCTTGCGTATATAAACCTCCGTGCCACGGGTAAGACCCATGTCCATCACCCGGCGTTTAAGGGCGCCTGCTCCTTTGATCGCGGTTACGGTTACGGTTTCTCCAACCTGTGCATCTTTTAATGTTCGCATTGCCAACTCCTTACACCATAATATTGCGGGCCATTTCTTTGCTCAGAGCTACCCGGCAGTTTTTGATTTCTACGATCATATTGCCGTCCATTTCGGTAATGACTTTCACCTGTTCACCCGGAGTAAAGCCGAGGTTGCCTAAAAAGCATTTAATATCACTTTTGCCTACTACCCGCTGAATGGCAGACGAGGTTCCTTGTTTTGTCATGGATAACGGCATCATGCCCACCTCCTTGAAATTAGTTAATCCTAACTACATCCATATATTAGCCTCTGCTAACTTTTTTGTCAATAGGTTTTCCTAACTTTTTTCAAATAATTTATAAACATTTTTCCTCATTTGTCAAGTGCCCTAAAATTGGGTATAATCTAAGCATCCTTACATAGACCCACGCACACGAAAAGGAGAAAAACAATGATTATACGAGAGTCCGGAGAAATGTATTTAGAAACCATCTTGCGCCTTGAAAAAAAGGGGCAGGTTCGTTCTGTTGATGTCGCAAACGCTATCGGCTACTCCAAGCCCACTATTTCCGAGCAGATGAAAAAGTTCAGGGAAAACGGCTTCATCCATATGGATGAGCGCAACTTCATCACCCTGACGGACAAGGGCCGTGAAATCGCCGAGAAGATCTATGAACGCCACCTTGTGTTGACCGATTTGTTGATGGATTTAGGCGTTGATGCGGAAACCGCCGAAGAAGACGCCTGCCGGATCGAACACTATATCAGCAATATTACCTTTGAAAAGCTGACCGAGCGCTATCGGGAAAAAAAGAAGAAAGAAAACAAGTAAAAACTCAAGCAAGGCTTTATGCAAAAATAGCGCAAAGCCTTTTTATATGATATAAAAGAAAACCGAGCATATCCCTTGAAGCCTTTTCAAAGTCATGCTACACTATGCTGAGTGGTTAGCTAAAACCATATAAACCACCACCATCGCTTTCTTGGTGTGGCATTAGGAGGACAAGGATGTTCCGCATCGCCCCCGACCCGCAAATCCGTATGATTTACGGCTGGCAGGACGATCGCCGCAAGGGTCGCACCATTACGCTTATCAACACCCTGCTCATGGGGTTTTATAATGTTTTTATCACCGGTATTTTCTATACCGGCTTTTTGAGCATGTACGGCATTGACCTGGTGGGCGTGGGCATCGTTACCCTTATCAACCCGCTTGCCAACAGTTTTATCCTCTTCTCCCCCTGGGTACTGGAAAGGATTCAGAAGCGGAAAAACATCCTATTAATATCCAAAATCTATTATTACTTTATGGTCATCGTGGCAACCAACATCATGCCGCTGTTTGTCACATCCCCAAGCGGACGCATTTTTTGGTTTTGCTTTTTACAGTTTATGGCAAGCGCTGTCTATGCCCTGTTTAACCAAGGCTTCACTTCGTGGTTTTACAATTTTTTCCCCAAACACCGTATTTTACGTACCAATTTCATTAGCTACAATCAAATTTCCGGCGCCATCATGACCGGCGCCGTCACCATATTATCAGGGGTCCTTGCATCGGCGGTTCAGAACTCCCCCATGCAAAAAACCATTATTCTTGGTCTGCGTTATTTTGCCTTTATCCTGGTGTTGGTGGACGTTTATTTCCAAGCCCAGGCCAAAGAATACCCCTATCCTGTACACGCAGGGAAAATGCGCATCAGGGACGTCTTTACCCTGCCGATGAAATATAAAAAATTCATGGGCACCATGCTTATCATGTTTGCGTGGAACTACATTGCCAACCTGAACAACGGGCTGTGGCACTACTATCTGTTAAACAACGTCGGTTTCAGCTATGGCACAATCACCCTGGCAGCGGGGCTAAACGGCGCGTGCGTGCTGCTGACAACGTCTCTTTGGCGTCGGGTACTCTATCGCCTTTCGTGGCTGCGCACCTTTGCCTTTTCCGTTCTGCTTTTGGTTCCCTTGGAAATCGCCTTCTTTTTCGTAACAAAGCATACCACATGGCTGTACCTGCCTTTGGCTATTCTGTTTCATATTGCCAGCGTGGGCGTTAACCTAAGCTACGCCAATGTCTTGTACCTGAACCTGCCAAGGGAAAACTCCACCACGCACATCAGTTTCCAAGCGGTTTTCAGCAACATCTGCGCCTTCCTCGGCCTCATGTCGGGTACGCTCTGGTGCAAGCTGTTTGGTGAAGATACCGTGATTTACATCGGAAGTCTCCCCACCACCGCCGTGCAATATACCACCCTGTTCAGAGCTGCCGCTCTGCTGATTCTCGGGGTTGTCGTGTACAAAAATTGGGAAAAGCTGACCCCCGAATCCGAGCTTGAATTGCTCAAACTGAAAAACAACAATTTTTCATCAAAAGAAGAAGTTATCGAAGATGAGAATGATTGATTAGCTCCCATACATGAAACCCCTCTGCGGTTGGCAGAGGGGTTTGGTAATAAAAAACGCCTATTTCAATATATCCGCCAAGGTAACGCCGTCCAAATAGTCGTTGATGTGGCTGTCAAGGCCCTGCCAAATGGGCAAGACCAGGCAATCTTCCTGACCGGTACAGGTGGCGTTGCAGCTTTCGCAGTCCACCGATTTTTGGTTGCCTTCGGTGACCCGGAGTACATCACCAAGGGCAATGGCCCCGGTGCTTTGCGCCAGGCGATAGCCGCCTCCTTTTCCGGGCGCGGCTTCCACAATGCCGGCCTTGGAAAGGGACGACATGATGTTTTCCCCGTACTTGACGGGCACAGATTCCTGCTCAAGCAGGGGCTTTAAGGGCGTGTAGCCTTCCTGCGAATCCTTTGCAAGGGCAATCAAAAGGCGCAGGGCGTAACGCCCGCGAGATGAGATACGCATTTTAACACTCGTGGCAGCTGCAATCGGCCCTGTGCAATGCGGGCATTTCGATAAACGGCAGCCCTCTTTTGGTAAAGTAGTCTTTGAGCGCCGCCTGGATGGCTTCTTCGGCAAGCACCGAGCAGTGAATTTTATGAGAGGGCAGGCCATCAAGCGCCTCAACCACCGCCTTGTTGGTAAGCGCCATAGCTTCGTGGACGGACTTTCCCTTAATCAATTCCGTTGCCATGGAGCTTGACGCGATGGCGCTGCCGCAGCCGAAGGTTTCAAACTTGATGTCGGTGATGATGTCATTATCCACCTTTAGATAAATTTTCATGATATCGCCGCAGCGGGCGTTGCCCACCTCGCCAATACCATCGGCATTTTCAATGATGCCGACGTTGCGGGGGTTACGGAAATGATCCATCACTTTTTCTGAATAAAGTGCCATATTGTGCCTCCTATGCAATAACGGGCTGCAGTTTGCCCTGCTTGATGTCGGTCCAGACGGGGGATATGCTGCGAAGATAGGCGACTACTTCTTTGACCGCCTTGACGATTGCTTCCATCTCTTCCATGGTGTTGTCTTCACACAGCGACAGACGCAATGAACCATGGGCGATTTCGTGCGGACGGCCGATGGCAAGCAGAACGTGGCTGGGTTCAAGCGAGCCTGATGTGCAGGCAGACCCCGATGAAGCGCACACACCCTTATCGTCCAAGAGAAGCAGCAGCCCCTCCCCTTCGATGCCTTCAAAGCAGAAATTGACGTTGTTACTCAGTCGCCGGTGCCTATCGCCATTTAAAATGGAGCGGGGAATTTGGGACAATTCGTCGATCAAATAATCGCGCATCTGGCGCATCTTGGCGGAATTTTCTTCCATATTTTCACAGGCATTTTCAAGGGCGGCGGCCATAGCCATGATGTAGGGAATGTTTTCGGTACCGGCCCGCTTGTTCCGCTCATGCGCGCCGCCCCTGATAAGCGGCGTGATGATAATGCCTTTTCTCACATACAAGGCGCCTACGCCTTTGGGTCCATGGAACTTGTGGGCGGAAAGCGACAGCATATCGATGTTCATATCCTGAACGTCAATGGGCTCGTGGCCGACCGCCTGCACGGCGTCGGTATGGAACAGCACGCCTTTTTCCCGGCACACCTTGCCGATTTCCTTGATGGGTTGGATGGTACCAATCTCATTGTTGGCAAACATGATGGTCACAAGGCAGGTGTCGGGGCGAATGGCCGCTTCTACTTCTTCAGCCGTGACAACACCGTTTTCGTGCACATCAAGCAGGGTCACTTCAAAGCCCTCTTTTTCCAGCGCCTCCAAAGGATAAAGCACGGCATGGTGCTCAAAGGCCGTGGAAATGATATGCTTTTTCCCTTTCTTTTCGCCAAGTTTGGCCGCCGTTAAAATGGCTTGGTTATCGGATTCCGACCCGCAGGATGTAAAGATAATTTCCCTGGCCTCGCAGTTTAGCAGACGAGCAATACGCTCGCGGGCATCTTCCATGGCTTCATGAGCTTTTTGCCCCAGTTCATACATACTTGACGGATTGCCGTACTCCTCCTGGAAATAAGGCAGCATGGCATTTAGCGCATGGTCGCTTACCCGGGTTGTCGCCGCATTGTCGGCATATATTTTCATGGCTCCTCCTAAAACAATCAATCACCCACCAAATTGGTAGGTGATTGAATTATACCACATATTCACAGCCCATTGCAACAACTTTTTTAAAAAAGACCAGCTCCCCAAAAAAGGTTGGTTACAAGGAATAAAGATAGCCATCGGCGTTGGTGTTTTCGCTGATAATCAGGCTGTGAATTTCAAAGCGCTGAGCTAGACACAATAGAATCACAAGCCCTGTTGGGAATATGTCAATGCGGGTGGGCGGAACGCCTATAATATTCGCCCGGCTTTCTCTTGGCATATCAGCTAACCTGTATAAAAGCTCCTTGGCCGCCTCAAGGGGCACTTTGATGCCGCCTTCCAAGAGAGCGGCATCAAAAGCCATGCCCAGGTGCACCCGCGCAAGCGCCGTTCCCGTGCCGCCGATAAGCACCCAGCAAGCCGCCTGAACAAGCGAAACATCACTTAAAACGGAAGCTACCTTTTCCGCCGCCGGTACAATATCTTCTTTGCCGTTAATCGGATTGGTGTGCAGCAACCTTGAAGCGCCCAGCTGCAAGCTGGTGGATTTTTGCAGCCCTTGATTGGTGCCGATTACCACCTCGCTGGAGCCGCCACCAATATCCAAAACACCAATGGTGCCCTCTGTTTGATGGACATCTTCTACCGCGCCTAAAAAGGAGTAGTTGGCTTCTTCTTGCCCCGACCATACGGTGGTCTTAAGTCCCGTTTTTTGAAAGATGGCCTCGAGCAGGTCTTTTTGGTTGCTTGCATCCCTGGCAGCGCTGGTTGCAAACACACGCACATCCAAAAAGCCCGCGCCCGTTGCCTGAAGGGAGAGGGCTTTCACATCTTCGGCAGCCTGCTGTATGCCGGATTTGCTCAAACTCCCTCCATCAAGGGCCTGCATTAAGCGGGTTTCAAGCCTGCCCCTTACCTTTTTCCCATCGGGCAGAGCGTAAAGCAACCTGGTTGAGTTGGAGCCGATCACAATCGCCGCAGGCAAAGCGGCCTTATTATTGTTCATTAGGATTTTTCCAGCCTTCCGGCGGCCCCTCCTCTCCCCAAAGGACGGAAGGGTTGGTAATGATAAAACGAATTTCGCCGTCCGCAAGGTAGCCGTACTTGGTGCGGGCTTCGTTGGCGACAAATTCGTCGGTTTGGGCCCGCTCTATCTGACTGACCATTTCATAGTATTTGACTTCCAGGGCGTTCTTTTCTTCCCTGGCTTCACTTAAGGCTTTTCGTTCCAGACGCAGAACTTGTTTCTGTTTTTGGGTGAGCATGGCAAAAATAGCGAACACCACACATAAGATGGCAAGCGCCCAGGAAAGCGGAATGCGCTTTGGCTGCCGATAGGGTTTTTGTTTTTTTGCCACTTGGTCCCACCGCCTTTCATGTTCCTATTTTACCGCCTTCCTCCCGCTTCTTCAAGCCTTTCATTGACAAGCCTTGGCAAAAT
>CAYFTJ010000036.1:0-16456 GCA_964346155.1 uncultured Oscillospiraceae bacterium | reverse complement strand
TAGCCTCATCCTGCAAGACCTTATCGCGATCAGTTACCCGAGCGTTTTTCAGCACAAAACCTCCTATGTGGTGCTGTGCTACCGATATAATAAATCACCATATTTTGATTGTCAAGAATTATGGCTTTTAAGCACACAACTAGAGAAATGGAGTGAGATTGCCCTAGTCAAATGGCTTTACCATGATAACCCGTGAAAGGCTATGATAATTTATTAGCATTTCCACAGGAACCCTTTTTGTTACTCTCCCTAATGGGAAGATGGATATATCGGGATGATTTGAGCGTGAAAAGAACTGCATATTAATTATTAAAAACATACAATACTTATTACTTAAAATTAATATTTTTGTGGATGTTGTTGTGGAGAAAATAGGTAAAGGCCTGTGGATAACTTTATTTTCTCTCATTTTATTTTTACAAAAACTTGATAAACATAGGTATTTAATAGAAAAACTGTGGATAAGTCTGTTGACAATGTGGAATACTTAGTGTTTTCAAGGCTTATACACCCTTATGCGCCCCAAACGACAAAAAACTTTGTTTATTCGAAGGGTCAGAATGTATAAAATGTAGAACACGCATAAATACACCAACTCATTCTGTTCTGAATGATTATTCTCCTTATGGACAATTCAATCATTTCAAGCGTGCTCTTGCAATTGACTCGAGTACCTCATGGTCATTGCGGACCTTACCTCGAAGAACAAGTTCAAACAAGTATTGAAGTATTTGGCCAAGTCTTGGCCCGGGCGCATAACCAATATTCATCAAAGTGTGTGCGTTGATGGCAAGATCAGATATCTTTAAAACTGTTCCGTCCACCATCATTTGTTTTGTTTGTTTGATTAATTTTTTGAATGTATCGCCTGCATTTTTTGCCACAAAGTCTGAATGTGCTAACATATCGGCCCTTTGAACATGCAAGAGTTTAAAAAACAAATCATAGCCCAGTGTGGCCAGCCACCACTGACAGTTATCAGTACGAATGCGGTCATCATGGTAGCGAACCAGCAAACATACTTCTTTGTGCAAACGATTGGGTGCTCTAAGCCGTTTGAACAGCTTATCCGCAATCTGTTCAGAAACACGCTGGTGGCCGCGAAAGCGGGTGGTGCCATCCGGGTCATAGCTAATAGTATGCGGTTTGCCTACATCATGCAGCAGTACTGCCCACCTGATGACAAGGTCATTGGGCGCTTCATCCAGGGCATGCAAGGTATGTTCCCAAACATCATAACGGTGGAATTTGGTGCGCTGAGGGCAGCGATAAATGGGCTCGATCTCAGGCAATACTTCAAAAAGTATATGGGGATAACATCTAAAAACATTTGCGGGATTTTCGCCTTCTAACAGACCGCACAGCTCTTTAAAGATTCGTTCAATACTGATAAGCTGCAGCCGATGCTTTTGGGCAATCATGGCTTTTAAAGTTTCCTGTTCGATGGTGAATTGAAGTGAAGAAGCAAACCGTAAGCCCCTTAAAATGCGCAGCGCATCCTCATGCAACCGTTTTTCGGGCACCCCCACGCAACGAATCATTTTATGGTCGCAATCCTGTCTTCCCATAAAAGGGTCGACCAATCCTGCCTTTTCTGACCAGGCCATGGCATTCATGGTAAAATCTCTGCGCGACAAATCGTCCGTCAGGTGATGGGAGTAGCGGACACTATCGGGTCTTCTGCCGTCGGAATACGTGCCATCGGTTCGAAAGGTTGTAATTTCTAGCGGCGTTTTGTCGATGACTACAGTAACCGTACCGTGCTTGATTCCCGTGTCGATAACTTGCTGGTCTAAAAAAACTGCCTTCACTTCCTCAGGTATGGCAGCAGTGGCAATATCGTAATCATGGGGCATGATGCCAAGGTAATCGTCACGAACACAACCGCCTACCAAAAAAGCGGCAAAACCTTCCTGCTCTAACTTCCTTAGGGCAAAAATTACAGATTGTGGTACTGGAAAGCGCATGAATTACCTCCAATGACTGTATTATGATACTGAAGGGTACTTTGCTTGTCAAGCAAACAAACACATGCTACAATAGGTTGGTAATTCTTAGGAGGTAGGATATGCTCTGGCAGCGTGCTTGGTGCGCAAAAGAACAACATGAACTCAACACACACCTTGGTGTTTTACTTGAAGGTGATTGTTTTGATGTTGATTTAAGCAAGTATCAGGGCCGGGCGCAGTGCATATATTTGGATCCGCTTTCGATAACCGGCAAAACCTACCAATATAAGAAGAGGGTAAATAAAGGCAACATCCAGGTCGATGTTTATCAGGACTATACTCATGAACAGCTTTCTGAGTACCTGAATTATTTGCGCCGTCTTCTTACCCTTGCCAGGGATTTGCTAAAGGAAACGGGATCGCTTTTTATCCATTCGGATTTTCACTCTGCTTTATATGTAAGGCAGATAGCCGATGAAATCATGGGGCGGGACAATCTGGTCAACGATATTGTCTGGCACTACCAAATGACAGGACAAACCAAGATTTATTTTCCGCGC
The DNA here is from genome assembly GCA_964346155.1 of uncultured Oscillospiraceae bacterium. Lineage (GTDB taxonomy): Bacteria > Bacillota > Clostridia > Christensenellales > Aristaeellaceae > DTU024. The sequence goes on along the minus strand of CAYFTJ010000036.1, from coordinate 13,947 downwards.
AGGCACGATGTGATTTTTTACTACGGTAAAAGTGATAAACGATATTTCAGATTAAGTAATGTGCCGTCGGGAAAGAAACATCAAAACCCCAATCACATGAAGCGCAGGGTAGATGAAAAAGGACGCAGCTATCGGGAAATTGTTTCGGGTGGTAAAAAATATATCTATTACGACGATGCCCCCATATATCCTGATGATGTTTGGGACGATATTGTGCGCCAGCCACAAAAGGATCAACGGGCAACCGGTTATCCCGGGGAGCGGCCTGTTGCCTTGTGTGAGCGTATGATTCTTGCTACTACCCGACCGGGAGATTTATTTATTGATTTGAGCTGCGGTTCCGGCGCAAGCCTGCTAGCAGCAGCTTATAATAACCGGCGTTTTGTTGGGATTGATATTTCTCCCATTGCGTTCATGTGTTCAAGGAAACGTTTACAGGGGTTTTCCTTGCAGGCGCAGGCAAGCTTATCGGATATGCCCGTGCTGGTGGATTGCAACAGTTTGCCCGGCATTGGTTACTACGATGTGGAGCTTGCAAGCTACATCCTTCCCAAAGAAGAAACCGAAGGACTTGGCCGATTGGATGGTTGCAAGGCTGTTGACCAATGGTATGCCGGTCTTTTACGTGGCGATACTTTCCATGTGTTTGCTTCGGCAAAACGGGATGACCAGACACAAACCATTGAACGCAGTCTCAAGGTTCCTTTATTAAAAGGCACCATTGCGATTATGATAATTGACATTTTAGGAAACCGTACTTTCTGGACGGCTTCATCCTTAGTGCATTAACAACTGGAGGAAAAGTTTTGGCAGCTATTAACCTGTTAGGGATCGACTTTGGCGCTTCTCAAGTGCGTATGTTCGACCCTGATGCCAACAATATGTACATTGACGAACCTGCCCTGATGGCGCTGAACACCGATAGCGATGTGGCTCCCGAAGTGGGGAAGGGCGCCTATCAAATGCTTGGCAGGGAGCCCATGGGTTTGGAGGTTATTCGCCCCATTATTAACGGAACCGTTCCGCGCATGGAAGTGTTCCGCGCTTTGCTTGTTCATTATTTCAAAACCGCTCTTAGTCAGCGTTCAGGCCTGTTTAAGCGGCCGCGTGTGCTTATCAGCGTGTCTTGGCGTCCTACCGTTATGGAGGAAAGGCAGATTGTTCGAAGCCTTCTTGAAGCGGGTGCCCGGCGAGTCCAGTTAATTCCTCGTCCACTGGCAGCGGCCGTTGGAGCGGGAGTGGATGTACTTGGCCAACGCTCGAGATTGGTGATTGATATTGGCGCGGATTCCAGTCACCCTGCTATTATTAACCGTTCGCGCGTGCAAGAAGTTCGCGGCATTGAGCCGTTTTTTGGCGGTGATGGCTTCTCTAAAGCGATTTATGATTATGTCAAAACCACCAAAGCGGTACTTGGACCGCAGACTCTTGAACAAATCAAGCGGGATTACGGTACCATGGTTGATGGGGAAGAGGGGGTACAAACCGTACGCGGCCAAAATCCCTTGACAGGAATGCCGGTCGAGATCACCCTTTCCAAAGCCGAACTGGACGAAGCGCTTGCGCCTATGGTTGACCTGTTTATACAAGAAGTCAAATCCATGATTCAAACTGTGGTAGCGCCGGAAGTCGCAAGTGATATTTATGAAAACGGCTTACTGCTAACCGGTGGCGGAGCACATCTTGAAGTGATTGCCCGTGAGATTTCCGAGCGTCTGAAACTGGAGTGCCAGGTTCCCAGTAATGCCGAAGCCTGTGTCGCTATTGGTTGTGGCCGTATTATTCAAAATCTTGACCGATTTGGCTCTTTACTTTCCTCGAGCAAACAAAAACGAGCATAATTTATCTTATTTTTTACAAATAACATATAGCGGCTTTAGCAAATTTGCCAAAGCCGCTTCTTGTTTACAGTTGAACGATTTTCTTATTTCCCGGACACTGTAATGCCATCAATGGCAACCCAGGGAACAACGCTGCCTCCGTCTTCCACCGCTTCCTTTGAGATGGCGACGATATTTTGCAATGCATCGATTAAGTTGCCGGACATCATTGTTTCGGTCAATGGGCCCGCAATCTTACCATTTTCAATGAGGAAAGAGTTCTTGGCTACGCCACTGAATTCACCGCTTGGGCTGGGCTCACCGCCGGAGAAATACCCGACAAGGATGCCCTTATCAATGTTCTTAATGACATCGCTGTAAGGGGTATTTCCGCCTGAAATAATCAGGCTGCCTCCGCTGTTGAGCGCTCTTTGATGGCCGGTTTTGTTGGCGGCATAAAGGGACAGCATAAAGGAATTGAGCACGCCATTTTCAATCAGGGTAAAGTCTTTGGATTCAAAACCTTCGGGGGTACAAACTTCTTTTTGCACAAGGCGCGGGTCGGTTACAGAAAAATGTACCGTCAAGCTTTCGCTTGCTACTTTCTGGCCGAGTTTGTCTTTCCAGCGGCTGATGCCTTCAATGAGTACAGAATCGGATACGAAGTTTCCAAGAGCGCTATATAACATTTGCGTAAAGCACATCGGACTAAAAAGCACAGTGCCCACGAATTTATCTTCCATGGGCTTGGCGTCAATCAGCTTTTGCGCAGCTTCCAGCTCTTGCTTAAAGTTTGCCAGCTCAATGAAGGGCTTATCTAAGCTTTTGGTGCTGGCTCCCGTATAAATGAAACCGGAAGTTTTATCACCGCGCTTGCCAAGGAAGGAAAGCTCCACATCATAGCCTGCGGAGTCGCTATCAAAGCGCACACCGTTGGTGTTTAGATAGCAGGACTGGCTTTCTTTATGGATTGTGACAATGTTTTCAACATGGACTTCGGGGTAGCCTTTCTCAATCTGAGCGACCAGTTCTTTGGTACGGTCAATCATGCCGTCCAAATTAAGCGGCAGGGGATTTGATACTTTTCGCTCGATAGGCTCTTTGGACAGAGCCCAGTGTTCATCAGCTTCCGACGCGGCACAGGCCAAAAGGCAATCACTTACTGCTTGTTTGATGGCTCCTTCTTCCCAGGAGTTAATGGATAAGGTTCCGCGCTTTTGGTCTTTGATAATTTGCAGGGAGAGAGTAGTGTTATGGGTGGTACGCAGGAGATTGAGTTCAGACTCCTGTGCAGTCAGTTCATTCAAGGTGGTGAGGGAAGCGCTGATGGCCGCTTCGTCCACCGTTTCGTTTTTAAGCAGGTTAAGCGCGTATTGCGCCGCATCAATTGGTGTTCTCATCTTATCTGCCTCCAATCGTGATTTGGCACTTAATGTCCGGGCCGCCCATGCTGACAGACATCGGTTGCTTTTTGCCGCAGAAACCGCTGGATGACCAGTACATCTTGTCGGACACCATGGATACGGTTTTAAGCATATCAAACGCTACGCCCGAAACGGTGGTGTCAAGCAAGGCTTTGCCAAGCTTTCCATTTTTAATTTCAAAGCCCATCGTTACGCCAAACATAAATTCACCTGTTGCGTCTGCTTGCCCGTTGCCGGAAGAAATGAGGTAATATCCATCGTCGATGGAGGCAATCATGTCTTCCAGCTTGTCTTTACCGGGCAGGATAGCCGTGTTACGCATTCTGATAAGGGGTTCATCGGAAAAGGCCCAGGCGCGAGCGTTGCCCTTGGGTTCCATGCCGAATTTTTCACCAAGCTCTCGGTTGACCATGTAACCGGTTAAAATACCGTCTTTTATCAGTACAGCATCTTCCGCCTTAACGCCTTCATCATCCACATAAACAGGCAGCTCAGCTGTTTGTCCAAGGGCGGTGTGGGCAAAGTCTGTCATGCTGATAAGCGGGCTTGCAACCTGTTTGCCAAGCATGGGACCGGCAACAGAGCCGGCCAGGACCAGGTCAGCTTCTACTGTGTGACCTACGGCTTCATGCGCCAACATACCCGCCATCATGCCGTTTAGAATAACGGTTTTAACGCCCGCTTCGGCGTAAACGCCTTCTGCCTTCTTCATCAGGTTTTCGTAGACTTCATCAATCTTTTCATACATGAGAGAAGGGTCGGTAAAGTTCTTGTCAAAGGTGCCGCGGCCGCTAAAGGCTTCGAACACATCAACCGGAACACCGTCTTTGGTAACCTGTGTCAGGACAACATAAACAGAGCCTCTGGGGGCGATAGTGTGTGCGGAATAACCGTCGGATGTGACCAATAGTTTTTCCATTGAGTCACAGTTGGAAACAACTACCCGGCTTGCAAGTCCGGGATATTTTTTGGCGATGTAGTTATCCAGTTCTTTTAAGTAATCAATATAGTATTGCTGAGGCAAATCCACCATATCGGGGTCAGTGGGGCGCACACCCTGCGCTATGGCGGGAAGCGCTCCTTTTTGCTTGAGTTGGTGGCGAGCCAGTACTTGGGCGTTACGTGTAGCTTCTTTGAGAACCTGCTGCGCCCCTTCTTTGGAAAGATTGGCGGCGCTTGCAAAGCCCCAAACTCCATTTCGGTTGACCCGTGCGTTCACACCTGCCTGTTCCTGGCGGGTGTTAGCAACAATACGGCCGCTTTGAATGGTAACACGGCGGACCAGATTGCGCTGCAGTCGCAGTTCTGTAGCTGCCCCGGGCGTAAACTGGCCCTTTAGGGGTGTAATGATGTCGTTTAGCAAAGGAACCTCCTTTAAATCAAGTTTTTTGTTATTGAAAATGGTCGTTTAAGGAATAGATATAAATATTTGGGCATAAAACCACTTAATATTATACCACGAGTTTAAGACTTAGAAAATTAAACAAAGAGCAAAGGATTACTGGTCCGCTTCGGGATTAAAGTCTCCATTGATCAATATAGGGATTTCTTGCCCGTCCTTAGTGTAGCCTGTGATATTTAGTTTGTCTGATCCGACCATAAAGTCGATGTGAATGGCACTTTGGTTTGCGCCAAGTTCTTTACGCTCATCGCTTGTCATTTTTTCACCGTTTACAATGGTTTCGGCATAGCTTGAACCAAGGGCGAAGTGACAGGAGGCATTTTCGTCAAACAGGGTGTTCATGAACAGCAATCCCGTTTGGCTAATGGGCGAGGAATGGGGAACGATGGCGATTTCGCCAAGGCGCCTTGCGCCCTCGTCTTGCTCCATCATGTTTTCAAGCACATCGGCGTTTTGCTCGGCAGTAAATTTCGTAACCTTTCCGTTTTCAAAAATGAACTCCATACCGTCAACAATGGTGCCCGATAGGCTCAAAGGTTTGGTTGCCTTGAGGGTACCGTCTACTTTGGCAAGATGGGGACATGAGAAAATTTCTTCGGTTGGCATATTGGGGATATAATCAATACCAGACGGCGTTGTTGAAGCGCCGCCAAGCCATACGGCGCTTTCTGCAAGGCCTACCCAAAGGTCGGTGCCGGGAGCCTGATAATGCATTTTGGCGAAGCCTTGCTCGTTTAACCAAGCGGCACGCTTTTTAAGGATCGCGTTATGTTTTTGCCAGTTTTCGACAGCATTTTCATCGATTCTGACAGATGAAAGCACGGCCTCCCACAGCTTTTCAAGCGCTTCTTCTTCAGGCAAATCCGGGAAAACCAGCTTTGACCACGCTTTGGTGGGGCAAGTAGCCACCAGCCACTTGACTCGGCCCGAATCGTAATAAACTTCAAATGGCTTGCTAGCCAATGCGCCTGCGCGCTGAGATATACGAAGCTTTTCTTTATCCACATTCTTTAAAAGCTCAGGGTTGGGACCTCTGATGCCGATGGTGCAATAGTCATCTGCCAGCATTGCTTTTCGGTTTTCGATAGTTCGTGCCGGAACCTCTTCAAAGGCTTGCTTGTCGGCGTATTCATACTTGATGAGGGTCAGGTCATTGTCGGCAATATCCACCTGAACGTCCTTAGCGCCGGCTTTCCAGCAGGCTTTTACCACTTCCCGCAAGAGGGGCAGGCATTCGGTATCACTTTGTACCCATACGCCATCGCCTTTTTGTACGTTTGCGCCCACATGGACTAAGGCGTTTGCGTACTGAGTTAATAATGTCGGGTTCATCCGTTCCTCCTTATATCTTAATAAATTCCTCCGATATTATATCACAAATATCTTGCCAATTAAACCGGCGGACTGCGGCAGTAATTATCAGCTCTTTATGAATAAGGCTTTGTGTGTTATGATGAAACTAACAATTGATTTGTTTATACAGGGGAGGGGTTATGACCTATTCTTTAAAGCGATTGCTTGAGCGGTTTCAAGGTTTACAAAGCTTTCAAAAAGGCGAAAAGAACACCATTTGTGATGTGGAGGGCGTTCAGGTGGGCCATGCAACGCTATCCGGAGGCGATGCCCAGACGGGTGTAACGGTGATTCTGCCAAGCATAAACCCATTCAAAGAAAAGCTGCCTGCAAATGCCTGTGTCATTAATGCTTTTGGCAAGGCAGCCGGTCTTTTGCAGGTAATGGAGCTGGGTGTTCTTGAAAGCCCGATAGCCCTTTGTTCCACCTTAAGCGTAGGCAATGTGTGGCAGGCGGTTTGTGACAGGTTGATTGCTGAAAATCCTGGTCTTACAACCGTTAACCCCGTAGTGCTTGAATGCAATGACAGCTATTTAAATGATATACGTGCTGTTCATGTTGGCAAAGACTTAATCAATCAGGCGTTTTTGGCTGCGAGCGAGACTTTTGAGCAAGGGGCAGTTGGCGCAGGGCGGGGCATGGTATCTTTTGGTCTCAAAGGCGGGATCGGTTCTGCTTCGCGCGTGACCGAATTTAAAAACAAATCCTATACCATAGGGGCACTTACTTTGTGTAATTATGGCAGATTGGATGATTTGACCATTGCGGGGGAGGCGGTTGGTAAACAGATCAAAGAAAGCGATGCTGCGAAAAAGGAAGATGTAGGGTCGGTGATTGTTATTTTGGCGACTGATATGCCGCTCAGTCCCTTGCAGATGAAACGCTGCTGTAATCGCGTGCAAACGGGACTTGCCCGCCTTGGCAATCATGTAGGGAATCACAGTGGAGAATTTGTACTGATGTTTTCAACCTCCAACAGCAAAGCAGAGACAGAGACTGCATTTCTTACCGCCAAAGAACTAAATGACTGTTATATTGATACGGTCTTTCGAATGGTGATTGAAGCGACGGAAGAAGCTGCCCTTCGGGCCTTGCTGGAGGCCGAGACGGTAACTGGCTTTCAAGGGCATACTGCGCGTGCGCTGCGCGATGCCTGTTCTTAAAAGGAGTATTTGGCAGCGTTTTCTATAAGTGAAAGGAAAAGAGGAAGGAACTATGGCAATCATAGGTGCAGCGATGGTGCCGCATCCGCCGCTGATTGTGCCGGCTGTGGGTAGGGGCGGCGAAGCGCAGATTTTAAAAACCACACAGGCTTATGAACAAGTGGCGAAGCAAATAGCCGATTGGCAGCCGGAGACAGTGGTGATTATTACACCCCACAGCGTGATGTATCAGGACTATATTCACCTATCTCCCAGCGCGGGAGCTATTGGCGACTTTGGACGCTTTGGCACTGCGGGAACTCGCTACCAAGTAACATATGACCAGGACTTAGTGAATCAAATCCAGAAGCTCGCCCTTGAAAACGGTGTAGATGCCGGAACGGCGGGAGAACGTAACCCCGCTCTTGACCACGGATTCTTAGTGCCTCTGCATTTTTTATCTCAAGCTATGGGCAGCCCTTGGCCATGCAAGTTTGTGCGGGTTGGTCTTTCCGGCCTGTCTTTTAAAACCCATTATCGCTTGGGTATGTTAATCAAAGAAGCGGCGAAAAAGCTCTCCCGCCAGGTATGTATCGTTGCAAGCGGGGATTTATCCCACTACGTTCAAGCGGATGGACCTTATGGTTTTAGAACTGAGGGACCGGAGTACGATGCCAAAATCATGGATATCATGAAAAGAGCGGCCTTTGATGAATTGCTGGTAATACCTGAAGATTTCTGCGAGATGGCCGGGGAATGTGGGCAGCGTAGTTTTTTAATCATGGCCGGGGCCCTTGACGGACAGAAGTTGGAAGCGAAGATGCTTTCTTATCAGGGAGTTACAGGTGTTGGCTATGGCTTGTGCCTGTTCACACCTCTGGGGCTTGATGAGAGCAGACACTTTATTGATTAGCAGGAGGGAGTTTATGCAAAATCCATACGTGCGCCTGGCGGTGCAATCTTTTACTTATTATTTAAAAAACAGGAAGCCTATGAAGGTTCCCGCAGACTTGCCTGAGGAACTGTTAAATAGGCGAGCTGGTGCTTTTGTTACCTTGTATAAAGACGGTATGCTGCGCGGGTGCATTGGCACCATCAGCCCAGTCCAAGATAATTTAGCCAAAGAAATTATCCGAAACGCTATCAGCGCTGCTTTTGAAGATCCCAGGTTTAGACCCGTTCAGATAGATGAATTGCCAGACCTTGTTTGTTCGGTTGACGTGTTGGAGACTCCGGAGCCGATTAACGATATGCGCGACCTTGATGTAAAAACATATGGTGTAATCGTGAGCCGGGGGCGCAGGCGGGGTCTGCTACTACCCAACCTTGAAGGTGTTGATACGGTGGAAGAGCAGGTGGATATTGCCAGGCAAAAGGCGGGCATTGCGCCTTATGAGCCATTTACGCTGGAGCGCTTTAAGGTGGTGCGGCACACATGAGCGCTTGCGGCCTTTGTCCAAGGAACTGTCAATTGTTCGAGGGACAGGTAGGATTTTGCCAAGCCCGGGTGATGCAGGCGGGAAAATCAACCCCCCTTTCTTATGGTAAGTTGACTTCCCTTGCTCTTGACCCCATTGAGAAAAAGCCATTGGCAAGGTTCCATCCCGGGAGCCGCATTCTATCGGTGGGCAGCTTTGGTTGTAATATGAATTGCTATTTTTGCCAAAACCACGGCATTTCAAGGGCAGGGAGTGAAAGCAGCTATTGGAGAGAATACAGCCCCCGGGCGCTGTGTGAAATGGCGTTTGAGCTTGAGCCAAGAGGTAATATCGGTTTGGCATTTACCTACAACGAGCCGATGTTAAACTTTGAATTTATTGCCGATTGTGCCGACCGTTTAAAAACAATAGGACTTAAAACCGTTGTGGTTACCAATGGTTACTTTTGTCTTGAGGCAGTCAAGGATGTGATTCCAAAGATTGATGCCTTTAACATTGATTTAAAAGGCTTTACCGAGGCTTGGTACAAAAAATTAGGCGGGGATTTGGAAACGGTCAAATCTTTTATTCAAGCCGCGTGCAAAACCAGCCATGTGGAAATAACTACCCTGGTGGTACCAGAACAAAATGATAGCCCGGATGAAATGGACGCTTTAGCTCAGTGGTTGTCAGATGTGGATCAAAACATTCCTCTCCATCTGAGCAGGTATTTTCCCCGCTATCATGCGCATGGAGCGCCTACCGATAAACAAGCGCTGTTTCGTTTAGCTGAGATAGCAAAAAAACACCTGTTTTGCGTTTTGGTGGGCAATGTGTAGTTCATCAAGGTAGCTTTTAGGTGAGTTATTGCACTATATTAATGATGAATTCCGAGGGAAGGATAATGGACAAGCAGATGAGTAATCGCTGCGTCATAGTTGGCGGGGCGGACATAGAAAACTATCAATACCTATCCGACAGTCTCAATGATGATGATTTTGTTATCTTCTGCGATAGCGGACTTAGGCATAGAGATGGCCTGAAAGTTCAGCCCAACTTGATTGTCGGAGACTTTGACTCGATTAAAAACCCTCATCTGCCAATAGAAACCATTGTTCTCCCGCGTGAAAAAGATGATACCGACACAGTCTTTGCCGTTAAAGAAGCTATCAGACGGGGATTTGAGGATTTTTTACTAATCGGTGTTGTTGGAGAAAGGCTTGATCACACGATTGGCAACGTGTCTATTCTCCTTTACCTACATTCGTTAGGTAAAACCGCCAAGATTGTTGACGATTATTCAGAGATGGAAATCGTATCAGGCGCCCCGGTTTACATCAGCGACAGGTATACAAGCTTTTCTCTTTTGAATATTTCTGGCAATGCCAAGGGGATTACCATTCAAAACGCGAAATATCTGCTGGATGATGCGGAAATCACCTGTGAATATCAATATGGTATCAGTAATGAGGTGATTCCCGGTAAAACCGGCATGGTTATGGTTCGCCAGGGAAGGCTTCTTCTTATCAAAAACAGATAATTATTTTGGAATTTTGCGCTGTTTTTGATGGAACACGACGAATAATGACAAGTTTAATTTGCTTGCGTAATCGTTAATCGGGTATAATACACCGTAAAGATTTTAAATTATCATATAACATGGAGGTTTTAATGAAAAAGGTATTATTTTACGCAATGAAAGAAGAAAAAATGTGCTTTGTGCATGTGCTGTTAAACGCGCTTGAGCTGCACGAAGCGGGATATGAGGCGAAAATAATTTTCGAAGGAATGTCTGTGAAGCTGCCGCCCGCATTGGCAGCGGAAGCTAACCCCTTATATCAACAAGCCCTTGATAAGAACATCATCGTCGGTGTTTGCCGTGTGTGCTCCAAGATGATGGGTGTTTTGGAAGAAAATGAGAAACTAGGTCTAACACTTCTTGATGATATGAAAGGTCATGCAGGCATGAAAGCCTATCTTGAGAACGGCTACGAAGTAATTATGAGCTAAGAATTAAGCTGGATTTTACCGGCACCTGATGGTGCCGGTTTTTCGTTGTACGCTTTAGCCCACAAAACCACCAGCTCTGCTGGTGGTTTTGATTGCTCTTTCTATTCATTGGTTTGATCATGGAAAACCTTAGAAAAGTTCATTTTACAAACCTACGGAAACTCAAATCATTTTATCCCTTGACAAATAATCTTATTCGATATATACTTATGGTTGCGTCAACGCACTCCGATAGCCCCGGGTGCGGGGAACAAAGGCGAGGCATGCGACCATCATGCCAAGCAAGATAGTTTATGAAGGAGGATCATCACTTGAACACGTTTATGGCCAATGCGCAAAATGTTGAGCGCAAGTGGTATGTTGTTGATGCGGATGGCATGGTGCTTGGCCGCCTTGCGAGCAATGTTGCCAATATTCTTCGCGGCAAGCATAAACCCATCTACACGCCCCATGTTGATACGGGCGATCATGTCATTATTATTAATGCTTCCAAAGTCGTTTTGACCGGCAAGAAGCTGGACCAGAAGGTATATTATCGTCACTCCGGGTATCCGGGTGGCTTGAAAGAGACCAAGTACCGCAAGCTGATGGCCGAAAAGCCTGAGTTTGCTGTTAAACACGCAGTTGTCGGCATGTTGCCCAAGGGCCCCCTTGGACGCCGGATGGCAAAGAAGCTGTTCGTATATGCTGGCGCTGAGCACAGCCATGAAGCGCAGAAGCCCGAGCTTCTTGCCTTTGGTAAATAAGAGGAGGAGAGGTAAGATATGTCTGTTTTTCATGCTGTTGGCCGTCGTAAGAAGGCCGTTGCCCGTGTCCGTTTGGTTCCGGGCGAAGGCAATATCGTGATCAACCGTCGTGATATTGATAACTATTTTGGTTTAGAAACGCTGAAGATGACCGTTCGTCAGCCGCTCAACCTGACCAACGCCACCGGCTTTGACGTGCTGGTGAACGTTCGTGGGGGTGGTTTGACCGGACAAGCTGGTGCCATTCGTCACGGCATCAGCCGTGCCCTGTGCAAAGCCAATCCTGAGCTCCGTGGCGGCCTTAAAAAGGCTGGGTTCCTAACCCGCGATCCTCGTATGAAGGAGCGCAAAAAGTACGGACTCAAGGGCGCACGCCGTGCACCGCAGTTCTCCAAGCGCTAACTTTCAAGCTCATTGGACCCTCAAGTCGAGGGTCTTTTTTTGTTGAATAAATGTATCATTATCCATCTGCAAATATATCTAATAGTCATGAAAAAAGGGGGTCACATCAAATAAAAACTCAGGTAATACAAGGGTTTAGAGGAAAAGAAAAATCTTTTGATGAAAGGCTTGACAAGTATTCAAAAGCCTTGTAGAATGTATAAGCGTCGTTTGGGAGCATAGCTCAGCTGGGAGAGCACTTGCCTTACAAGCAAGGGGTCACAGGTTCGAGCCCTGTTGCTCCCACCAAGTGGCCCGGTAGTTCAGTTGGTTAGAATGCCAGCCTGTCACGCTGGAGGTCGAGGGTTCGAGCCCCTTCCGGGTCGCCATTATGCCTTGGTAGCTCAGTCGGTAGAGCAGCAGACTGAAAATCTGCGTGTCGGTGGTTCGATTCCGCCCCAAGGCACCACCCCGTGCGGTAGTAGCTCAGTTGGTAGAGCGCCACCTTGCCAAGGTGGAGGTCGCGAGTTCGAGCCTCGTCTACCGCTCCAACATGGCGCCATAGCCAAGTGGTAAGGCGAAGGTCTGCAAAATCTTTATTCTCCGGTTCAAATCCGGATGGCGCCTCCATAGAAAGACGACAGACGGATTCGATTCGGAGTCGTCTTTTTTTATGTTTTTAAATTTTATGAATAAGGTTTATGATATACTAAACCTGTGAATAAAAAGTGAAAGATATCGGTAGTGTGATGGAACACCTAGAAATAGTAGAGATGTTTGGAATAAAGGGCCTTCAACCCTCCGATGCTTTAAGTGCCTTTATTGAAAGTTTTCCGAAAAATTTTCAGATTGAGGTACTCGACCTAGGATGCGGATATGGTCAAAAATCTTTATTATTGGCCTCTTTGGGTTGGAGAGTAACTGCTTTAGATATAGATGCAGATAAGCTTGATTTTTTGAAGAAAAAAGCCAAGGAACATCAATTGAACATCAACGTTCTGGTAGGGAGCATGGATTATCTCCCGCTGAAAAGACAGACCTTTGACGCGGTTCTATGCTTATCTACGATTCACCATCAAACAATGAGCGGAATTAAAAAGACTTTATCGGAGATACATAGGGTACTTAAGCCGGGCGGACGGGTATTTTTTGATATCCTATCCATCAATGATCCAAGCTTTGCGATAGGTGAGGAAATAGAACCCGGAACGAAAATCGGCGGCAGGGAAGGCGAAGACGGCATACCGCATCATTACACAACAAAGATAGAGCTGGAAAGAATCCTGGTGGATTTTTCGAATGTAGCTATTCAGGAAACGGAGTTTTCTTATATTTACAATCACGAAAGGTATATCAGTGTCCTTTTTGAAGTAGTGGCTATTAAATAAGATTTGAGAACCCAGAAAAAGAAGAAGAAAACGAAATCGCGTATGAACACGGAATAGATAAGGCTTGCTTTCAAAATTTGTATATAAATTTTTAGTGAAACTTCACCTTATGCGTTAAGCAGTGTTAAAATAACATACATATCCGCTACTCTTTTTTGGCGGAATCGATAGGGGGAAAGCTAATGAAACGAATACTTACGCTTAGATTACAAAACAGAAGCTATTGCGTGTATGTTATTCTTTTTTTGGTGATGGTATTTATGATGGCCATTGCGTTTGTTCTTACGTTACCTATCGCTCAGGCTGATGAACCGGATCTCATTTTATTTGACAAAAATAAGGTGAAAGCCGTACTCATTATTCGTGATCAAAAAGATTTAACGGATTCTGAGTATAAGTATATAACGGATTCCGCTAAGTTGATCAGGTGAGAAATACAAAAGGCAAATTCAGATGATTTGAGCGCCTCTGTATGAAATTGTGGGTTCACTTTTTTTAGGAGCTGTACTCGGCGCAATTCTTAGCTATATTTCTCATAAGATGAAGGGGCGAGATGAGATGCTTTGCCTTGTGTGGGGATTTATTTTCCTGGCAACAGGTGCAGCAAACTATCTCAATCTCTCCTCATTGCTTACCTGTATGATGATGGGTGGCGTTCTGATGAACGTCTTGCAAAACGCCAATCGTGTGTTTAACCTGATTGGAGACTTTACTCCGCCCATTAACTTGCTCTTTTTTACTTTGGCGGGGGCTGGCTTAGACTTAGGTGTGCTCTCCAAGGTCGGTATCCTTGGTGTGAGCTATATTTTTGCCAGAGCTGCTGGCAAAATTGTTGGAGCAACAGTTGGCGCTAAGCAAATGAA
>CAYFTJ010000035.1:0-16786 GCA_964346155.1 uncultured Oscillospiraceae bacterium | reverse complement strand
CCTACAACAAAGCGGCTTTAGCATAATTGCCAAGACCGCTTTGTCGACAGGCTGAAAGGGACGGAGTTTGCTCTGTCCCTTTTTTATCGGGACAAATTTGTCCCGATACTTGGGGGTTTTTCAAGTGAACACAGGGAATTTGTTTATACTTTCATTTTTTGCGGTACAATGGTAATAACCTAAAAGGAGGTTATTGGTGTGAAAAAATTAGTTGCATTACTCTTATCTTTGTTGATGGTGCTGTCCGTCACTTCGTCATTTGCCTGTGAAACCCAGCCCATTCGCCTTGGAGGGCTCAAAGGCGCCACCACCATGGGGCTTGTGAAATTGCTTTCCGAGAATAAAAACGGCAAAACCCTCATTCCTTATAACTTTACCATGGCAACTACCGCCGATGAATTGACTCCCGGCCTTTTAAAGGGCGAGTTTGATCTTCTGTCCGTGCCTGCCAACCTTGCGTCGGTGTTGTATAATAAGTCTGAGGGCAAGGTGAAGGTGGTGGCCGTGGGCGTGCTTGGCGTTTTGTACGTGGTTGAAAAGGGCGACAGCGTCCAGAGCCTTCAGGACTTAAAGGGCAAAACCATCTACGCGACCGGTAAAAATACCACGCCAGAATATGCCCTGCGTACCGTTCTTTCATCAAACGGCATCGATTTTGAAAAGGATTTGACTGTCGAATGGGTGAGCGAGCCCACCGAAGCGGTGGCTAAGCTGGCCCAGCAGGAAGGGGGCATTGCCATGCTGCCCCAGCCCTTTGTCACGGTTGCTCAAAAACAGGTGGAAGGCCTGCGTGTGGCGCTCAGCCTTGAAGAAGAGTGGAACAAAATGGAAAATGCCGGCCGGCTGGTTACAGCCGTGGTGGTCGCGCACGAAAATTTTGTAAACACCCGCCCCGACGCGCTTAACCAGTTTTTTAAAGACTATCAGGCAAGCGTTGCCTTTGCCAATGAGCAGGTGGAAGAAGCCGCCCTCCTGGTGGAAGAGTACGGCATCGTCAAAGCGCCCATTGCCAAGGAAGCCCTGCCCTATACCAACCTTGTGTCTATCACGGGCGCCGATATGAAGGCGGCCCTGGAAGGCTATCTTGGCACCCTGTATGCTTTGAACCCCGCGGCTGTTGGCGGCCAGATGCCCGGAGAAGATTTCTACTTTGTGCAAAAATAAGCCTTAAAGGAAGACTATGCAGCAAGCAAAGCTAAGCAGAAAATTATTTGCTATTGCCTGCGCCCTGCTTTTGTGGCAGGGTGCGGCGGCTTTGCTTGATCAGCCCCTTTTGCTGGCGTCCCCCTATCAGGTGGGGCTGCGCCTAATAAGCTTGGTTCAGACCCGGGACTTTTGGCTGCGTATTTTGGAAAGTACCGGGCGTATCAGCCTGGGGCTTTTTCTTGGCATCGGCCTTGGCGTGCTTTTTGCCGCCATTGCCGCCCGCTCTTCTTTTTTGCAAACGATGCTTGAGCCCTATTTCCTGGTTCTCAAGTCCATACCTGTTGCGTCTTTCATTATTTTAGCCCTTATGTGGCTTAAGGCCAGGCAGCTTTCCACCCTGATTTCCATGATGGTGGTATTGCCCCTGGTCTATTTTAATGCCCTGCAAGGCTTTCTGGCGCCCGAAAAGCATTTGCTTGAAATGGCCAAGATCTTTCATTTTTCCTATGGGGATACCCTGCGCCTGATTCGCCTGCCGGCCCTGCTTCCTTTTTTAAGGAGCGCGCTGCAATCGGCGGTGGGCATGGCATGGAAATCGGGCGTCGCGGCCGAAGTGATCGGTCTTCCCGACGGCACCATCGGTGAAAAGCTGTATGACGCTAAAATATACCTGAGCACGGCAGATTTATTTGCGTGGACAGCGGTGCTGATTGTGTTATCCGCCGTGTTTGAAAAGCTGTTTTTGTATATAGCCGACCGCCTGATGAAGGGGAGGGAAAAAAGTGTCAACAAAGAATGATATTGTCATTAATAACCTTTCCGTTTCGTTTGACGATAAGAAAGTGATTCAAAATTTTTCTCACACCTTCAAGGCTTCCTCGGTGACCTGCCTGATGGGCGCTTCGGGGATTGGCAAAACCACTTTGTTTCGGGCTTTAATGAACCTTGTCAAGCCGCAGGGAGGCACCATTGCGGGCTTGCCCTCGCGCATCGCTGCCGTATTTCAGGAAGACAGGCTCATAGAACACGCAAGCGCCGTGGAAAACATCCTGCCTGTGTTTAAAAACACCACCCATGAAGAGTTTAACGAACTTTATTTAAGAACAAAACCACTTTTATTGGGAAAAACTGAAGAAAAATCAGGGAAAATGGGCGATGAAACCATAACGCCTGACTTTGGACCGATGACGAACGCCGAAGGGGAACCTAATCACCACATGAGAGGGAATAATGGCAGTGAAATCGCGGGAGATTTGGGATATAAAACCATTTTATATGGATTAAATGAAGCGAATGAGGACCATAAAACCACTTTAGCGAGGACATGCGTTTCCAAAAACGGAAGGATGGGCGATAGAGCCACCGAAATACATAGTTTAGGTGAAAAACTAAATCAAATCACCACCAAAACGCAAAAAATAACGAAAGAACATAAAATATCGCTCATACAGTACCACTTGGCCGTTCTGGGCTTATCCGAAAAAGACAGCTTGGAGCCTGTTTCCGCACTGTCAGGCGGGATGCGCCGGCGGGTGGCGCTGGTCAGAGCTATGCTGGCAAACGCCTCATTGATCCTGCTGGATGAAGCCTTTAAGGGCCTGGATGAACATACGCGCAGGTGCGCCATAGCCTATGCCCGCCAAATGAGGGGAGAGGCTACGCTGATTTATTCCACGCACGAGCAGGAGGAAGCAAGGTTAATGCAAGGGGAGAGGCTCACCTTTGACAATGGGAAGGATGTTCTGGCCGTGCTTTCGGGCAGGGTAATCAAAGGAAAGGCTCTTGGGCGCACCCTTGGCTTTCCCACGGCCAACCTGTGTGTTGAAGGAAAAACTCTGCCCCTTGAGCGAGGCGTTTACGCCGTGATAGCCATCTTGCCAAATGGGCAAAGGCTGCCCGCTGTTCTGAACCAAGGCAAACACCCAACCGTGCCCGAGGGGGAGAAAACGGTGGAGGTACATATCATCGGCTTTGAAGGCGATTTGTACGGACAGAAGCTTGTCATCGAATACCGCAGCTTCCTGCGCCCTGAGATTACTTTTCCCTCCAAAGACGCCCTGTCTTCACAGGTACAAAAGGATATGAAGGCCGCTCAATTGCTTTTGGAGGAGGTACAATGAACCAGGTATCGTTTTATTCGGTGCAAACTTTGGAGCAAAACCTGCTGTCTTTAAGCCAGGGGGTGTCCGACCCTGTCAGCCTTTTGTCCAATGCGGCTTCCCTCTTATGGCAAAGCCTTGACAACATCAACTGGGCAGGCTTCTATCGTCTGATAGGGGACGAGCTTATTCTCTATCCTTTCCAGGGCAAGCCCGCCTGTACCCGCATTGCCTTGGGAAAAGGTGTGTGCGGAACGGCCGCCAAGGAAAACCGTACCATCGTTGTGCCTGATGTACATCTTTTTCCGGGACACATTGCCTGTGATGAGGCTTCCCGGTCGGAAATCGTTGTTCCTCTAAGGGCTGTGAAAAAGGTTTACGGGGTCATGGATATAGACAGCCCTGTGCTTGGCCGCTTTACCCCAGAAGATCAAAAATACTTGGAAGTTTTTGCGAAGGCCCTTGAAAAATTATTGAATTAGGAAAATTGGGCGCCAAATTTTACAAAACAGCCGTTGTAATCTCGGCTGTTTTGTTGTATACTTTTCCTTAGTCGGGCTTGTGGCCAATGTATATTTTTCGGGCTAGCCCACACTGCTTAAGGAGGTTATGCCATGTTAATCGTTGTTTATGTCCTGGCAGCGCTCATCGTTGCTCTTGCCTTTGTCTACGCTTATCAGCTGATTCAGTGGGTCAAGCAGCAAAAGAACGAAAATGAGGAAATCGCGCGCATTGCCGGACTCATTCGCTCAGGCGCCAACGCCTTTATGCGCAAGGAGTATATCATTCTTGCCTTGTTTGCCGGGGTGATGGCCGTGCTTATTTTCCTGTTTTTGCCCCACCCCGTGTGGCTGCAAAACGGAGTGATCGGCAAGAACCTGCAAATGGCCATCAGTTATATTTTGGGTGCGGTCTTTAGCGCCATTGCCGGGAAAATCGGCATTTTTGTCGCGGCGCTGGCCAATGCCCGCTGTGCCGAGGCTGCCCAGGAAGATATTAAGCCTGCTTTCTTAATCGGTTTCCGCGGCGGCGCCGTCATGGGCTTGGTTGTGGTTGCCCTGTGCCTGCTTGGCGTGATGGGCGTGATGATTTTTGTGGGCGACGCGAGCGTTCTCCTGTCTTTCTCCTTTGGCGCCAGCTCCCTAGCCCTGTTTGCCAAAGCCGGCGGCGGCATTTTTACCAAAACCGCCGACGTGAGCGCCGACCTTGCCGGTAAGGTAGAGCTTGGCATTCCCGAAGACGACCCCCGCAACCCCGCCGTTATCGCCGACAACGTGGGCGACAACGTGGGCGACGTGGCCGGCATGGGCGCGGACCTGTTTGACTCAAACGTTGCCACCATGGCAGCGGCGCTGGTCATGGCGACCGCCACGGGCATGAGCGCAAAAAGCCCCGCTATGGTCTTTTGCTACGCGGCCCTTGGCCTTCTTGCCAGCATTGTCGGTATTTATCTTTGCAACATCAAAGAGGGCGGCTCGCCCACCAAGGCGCTGAACATGTCCACCTATACCGCCACAGGCGTATTCCTGGTGCTCACCGCTCTTGCTACCTTAATTTTCGGCTTTGAGTGGCGCTACTGGGCCGCCAGCGCTGTGGGTCTGTTGGTCGGCGTTGTCATTGGCCTTGCGACCAACTTCTTTACCGACGACAACATGCCCATCGTGCGCAAGGTAGCCAAGGCTTCGGCTGCCGGCCCCGCTTTTACCATCCTGTCGGGCGTCAGCTATGGCTTCCTGTCCGCCCTGCCTTCGATGATCGGTATCGCGCTTTCCGCCTTGATTGCTCACCGCCTCGGCGGCATGTTTGGTATCGCCATGGCGGCGGTCGGCATGCTGTCCATCGTGGGTACCATCATTTCCAACGACGCTTACGGCCCCATTGTGGACAATGCCCGCGGCCTTGCCGAAATGGGCGGCCTTGGTGAAGAAACCATCCGCGTGGCTGACGAACTGGACTCTGCCGGCAATACCGTCAAGGCCGTGACCAAGGGCTTTGCCGTTGGGGCAGCCGGGCTTACCGTTATCAGCCTCTTGGGTGCCTTCCTTGAAGAAGTCAACGAGGTCATCCTCCGCCTTGGCGGAACGGTGGAGCAGCTCATCAAAGGCTTTGACATCATGGACCCCGCCGTGTTCTTTGGCGTGCTGGTCGGGGCAGCCATTCCTGCTGTCTTTAGCGCTATGCTGATTTTGGGCGTGGACAAGAACGCCCAGCGCATGATTGCCGAAATTCGCCGCCAGTTTAAGGAAATCAAAGGCCTTGCCGAAGGCGAAGAAGGCGTTGAACCCGAATACAACCGCTGCATCGACATTGCCACCACCGGCGCCTTGAAAGAGCTGATTCCCGCCGGCCTGGTCGCTATCGTGGCTACTATTCTGGTTGGTTTTATCGGTGGTATCCCGGCCGTAGGCGGCTACCTGCTTGGCAACATTGCCGTTGGTCTGCTCTTGGCCCTGTTCCTGTCCAACTCCGGCGGCATCTGGGACAATAGTAAAAAGTACGTTGAAGCCGGAAACGAAGGCGGCCGCGGCTCCGATGCCCACAAGGCAGCCGTTATCGGTGACACGGTAGGTGACCCCTTCAAGGACACCGCAGGCCCCTCTATCAACACGCAGATTACTGTAGTCAGTCTTGTCGCGAGCCTGCTTGCCCAAGTGTTTGTATCCTTTCATCTGTTCTAAGCGTTAGAAACAGTCGAAGCCCCAAGGAAAAATCCTTGGGGCTTCATTCTTTATTTTTCGTGTTCTTACTGCTGACTTTGAAACAGCACCATGCCATCAAGCGGGCTTAATAGCCTGGGCGCGGTTAATACTATATCACCTTTAGATTAGCCTTTTCTCACGCATCTTTTCCTCTTTGGCTGTGCCTGATTCAGTCGGAATAGGGTCCACTATGCCTCCTTCATCAGGCTTTGCCAAACAGAAAAATTCGCTGCGATAAAGAGGCTATTCTAAAAGTGACATAGTATAAGGCATCCTGATAGATATAATCATAATATTCGTTGTAATACAGGCCGCTGTTCACCAGCGCCTCATCGGCGTTTTGGCACAGCTGCCAAAAGGGGACAAGGCAGTCCGGCGCTTCAAGCTCATAGGGGTAGCGGACCAAGAATCCCTTTCCGCTTTCAACGCCAATATAAACAGAAAACAGTTCGTCCATTTCTTCGCTGGAGATATGATTGCGGTAATTGGCGACAAACATGTTGTTGGGCAGGTAATATACAACCTCTTTCAGTTTTTTCTTCAAATAATCTGTTATAATAAAGCACCTTGGAAAATGCCTAAGGGCTTTTTCTATTGAAAAGAAAGGAACAGGAATGGATACACTAAAAGATAAAGCTACATTTAAACGAGCTTTTGTGAACACCTTGCCCGTCATGAGCGGATACCTGATCATGGGTGCCGGTTTTGGTATGGTCATGACAAGCTACGGCTATCCCCCCTATCTTTCCGCCCTGATGGCGGTGAGCATTTATTGCGGAGCCATGCAGTATGTCGCGGCCAACCTGCTTTTTACCGGTGTTCCGCTTTTGTCGGTGGCCTTAACCACTTTTATCGTCAATGCCCGCCATATTTTTTACAGCCTCACCATGCTTGGACACTATAAGGAAGCGGGCAAGGAAAGGCCGTATCTGTACTTTGGCTTAACCGATGAAACCTACACGATGTTATGCCAGCCCATTCCGGTTCAAAACAAGCGGGCCTACCGGTTTTTTGTTACGATATTAAATCATAGCTACTGGATATCGGGATGCACCCTGGGGGCTCTTCTTGGCAGCGCTTTTCCGCAAATCAAGGGGGCGGACTTTGCCCTGACCTCGCTGTTTGTGGTGGCCTTGGCCCAGAGCATCGAGTTTGATAAGCGCGGCGACCTGCCCGCATTCATCGGCGCGGGCGCGACCCTTTTATCCCTGCTCATATTTGGTAAAGAAAATTTCTTGCTGCCCGCGATGGGCGTTATTATCGTGCTTTTACTCTTGTTGCCTGAGAAAAAGGAGAAAGAAGCATGATTACAACGCACACCTACCTTGCTATCGCTGTGATTGCGATCGTTACCGCTCTTTTACGGTCTCTACCCGCTCTTCTTTTTGCCAAGGCAGAGCGAACGCCCCGTTTTATCATCCGCTTGGGGCAGGACTTGCCCAAAGCTGCCATTGGTATGCTGGTGGTCTATTGCTTGAAAGATTTAAATTTCGCTTCACTTCAGGGCTGGCTGCCGGTCACCCTTGCCTGCGTGATTGCTGTTGCAAGCTACGCCATTAAAAAAAGCAGCCTTTTTTCCGTGCTGCTTTCCACTGCGTTTTATATGCTGGTGATGAACCTGGTCTATTGATCTGCCCGGTAGATAACCACCGTGACGGAGTCCTGCTGGGCTTTGGCGTGCAGGCGGATGGTGTAGGGCATGAGGTTGGTAAAAATCAAGTCGGAAAAGCTGCCAACGGCGCTGTCAAGCGACACGGGCGCGTAAGGCACGCCATAGGAGGAGTGCAGCTCCCACTCGTCCATATAAACAGGCACCTGGGAAATTGCCAAAAGCAGGGTGGTGGACAGCTGGCAAACCCCGCCGCCATAGCCGCTGCCGTCTTCTGAGATATTGGGGGCCAGCAAATAGCCGTTGCTTTTTCGGTAAGGGCCGCAGCAAGCGTTGAAAGAAAACTTGCCTTCAGGCTCCACCAAAACACCGTCGATGCGCCTGGCCGATTCCTGGATATTGAACACCCGATTGTCATGCAGGCGCCTGCCGGTATCCTTGTGCCAAAAGGTGGTAAAGGCCGCGATGGCTTCGCCCGGCTTTGCGTCTTCGGGCTTGGGGAAGGGAACAAAGTCAAAGGAGCTGTTTTGCAGGACACTCGTATCCCGCCAGATGTTGACGCTTGCCGTTTGCCCCTTGACATTATGCACGGCCACCAGGTCGCCGGGCAAAAGCACGCTGGGTGTAACGCCTTCAACTGCCAGCATAGCGGGCAGCTTCATTACTGCAAGGCCGGACTGCCTGGTAGCGCCAGGAATGGGGTGCTCATAGGCGCTTAAGGGCCGATAGCGGCGCAGCCAGTCGATGTGCGCGTAGCCCTTACTTTTTCCTTTTTGGCACAGCGCCCACTCGCCGTCCACATGAAGGACGGCCACCTCTTCGTCGTCGTTGATTTTTACCACCTTTTGCCCGTCTTTGGACGGGGTTTTACGCAGGTGAAACTCCAGGTTGGCTGTGGCGTAGTAGTTAATCTTGTTTTTTCCATAAGCTGTGGCGGAACATAGCAGCATCACAGCAAGAATGAGCGTCAAAAATCGTTTCATGTAGCATCCTCCACGGGATATTCTACCGAGCAGCAGGGTATATGTCAAATAAATGGGGCTATCGCAAGGGCGCGATGGCCTTTTTGCGCGCGCAAAAAAAGCCGCCCCAACGGACGGCTTTTTTGATATCGTTAGGATTAGGTTGTCAGAGGCTTTGCGCTATCGATGGGGATAATCTTGCCCTTGGTCTGGATGCGGTTCCAGACCATGACCAGGATGATCAGGCCAAGACCGCTAATGTCGGTCACAAGGCCCGGGTCGATTAGCAGTAGACCTCCTGCCAGTGCCATCACTTGCTGGATGATATTAAGCTTGGACAAGTGGAATTTCTGCAAGAACATGGCAACGCCGTACATACCAATCAGGGAGGTAGCCATCATGCGCAGAACAGTATACCAGGCGGCATCTACCATCAGCAGCTGGGGGTTGAAGATGAACATATAAGGAATAAGGAATGCGGCGATGGCAAGGCGAGTGGCCTCAAAGCCTGTCTTCATGGGGTCAGCCTTGGCTATTGCCGCGCCGGCCATGGCTGCAAGACAGACAGGCGGTGTAATATCCGCCACAATGCCAAAGTAGAAGGTAAACAAGTGGGCGGGCAGCTTCACATAGGCGCTTCCGACAGCCTCCAAGCCTGCTACCACTTCGGGCAGGGCGGCGGCCATGGCCTTGATAACCACCGGCGCCATAACGGACGAGGTGATAATGTAGTTGGCCGTGGTGGGTACGCCCATGCCCAGGATAATCGAAGTAATCATGGTAAAGAACAGGAGCAGGATCATGTTACCGCCGGCAAGCCTTGTAAAGCCATCGCCGATGCGGGCGCCGATGCCCGTTACAGTGATAACGCCCGACACAACGCCGGAGGTGGCGCAGGCCAGGGCAACGCTTAGTGTTCCGCGAGCGCCGGATTCCAAGCACTCCAGATAATCCTTAATCTTCAGGCCGGAGCGTTGGTTAAGGACAGTCTCAATGCTCCTGTCGTTGGGCACAAGCAAGTCTATCAACGTTTTGACATACCCGATAACGGCCGCCACCGCGATACCGATGAGGGCGGCAAAGGCAGGGGTGAGGCTGGTGCCGACCAAGACGTAGACGATAATTGCCAGCGGCGCCATCAAATGGCCGCGCTCGGACATTAGTGTGCGCACCTTGGGCATCTTGTCCTTGGGTAAGCCCAATAGGTTATACTTTTTGCTTTCAAGGTCTACAATCAACAGGATGCCGGCGAAATACAGCATCGCGGGAATGACGGCGGCTTTGATGATTTGGCCGTAGGGCAGGCCAATGGAGTCCACCATCAGGAAGGCAGCCGCGCCCATAACAGGCGGCATAATCTGCCCGCCGGTGGAGGCTGCTGCCTCGGCAGCGCCGGCGAACTGGGGCCGGTAGCCCATCTTTTTCATCATCGGGATGGTAAAGGAACCGGTGCCTACGGTGTTGGCTACCGAGGAGCCGGACACGGTGCCAAACAGGGCGGAAGAGACAACAGCCACCTTGGCGGGGCCGCCGCGGGAGGCGCCGGCAAGGGCGTTGGCCAGGTCAATAAAGAACTCGCCTACTCCTGTTTTTTCAAGGAAGGCGCCAAAGAGAATAAACAGGAAGATAAAAGTGGTACAGGCGCCGATGGCTGTGCCGAAGACACCCTCCTGGTCGTACCACAGATCTTCCACAATGCGTTTCCATGAGTTGTTGGACTTAAGGAAGCCGGGCATATATTTGCCGAAAAGAGCAATGAGGATAAAGGTGCTGGCGATAATAACAATGGGAAGGCCCACCACCCGGCGGGTGGCCTCCAATAGCAACACGATGCCGATAATGGCAAGGATGCGCTCATAGTCCTGCAGGCGCAGTCTCGCGTTTAGGTTTTTCAGGTTAATCACCTGGTACATACAGACCCCAAAGGCAATGACCGCTAAAGCGACATCATACCAGGGAATGGTGTCTTTGCGCATGGACTTTTTGGCCGGGTACAAAAGAAAAGCCAGCAGCATGACAAAGCCCACATGCAAGGGGCGGATGTAAGGCAGGGGATTAAAGGTATGGTACAGTTGAATGAGTGAGAAAATAATGGCGATTACGGCGATGATGGTGCCGCGATAATCGGACAGCCTGCGGTAGGTACTCTCCTTGTCATACTTGAGCATGATTTCATCAAGCTCTTTTTGCATCTCCTCGGTAATACCCCCCGCCGCAGCGATAGGTTCGCTGTTAACTGCCGGATCTTTCAAACGGTTGTCATCAGTCATATTAAACTCCTTCTACCGTGCAAAAGAAGGCGCCCGGTTCACGGGCGCCTCCATCCGGTGAACTTATTTTACGAGGTTGGCCTCAGGAACGACTACACCGATCTCAGCGTAGTATCTGGCCGCGCCGGGATGGATGGGGCAGGGGATGCCTTGTACGGCGAATTCGGGGTTCAATTCTTTTGCCTTGTCGTGAGTGATGTCGCCGTTCTTTTCAAAGAGGATCTTGGTCAGGTTGTATACCAGATCCTCATCCAGGTCCTTGGATACGATAAGGGTAGCGGTGATGGCGGGGACAACAGCGTCTTCTGTCAGGCCGGTGTAGGTGCCCTTGGGAATGGTCACGTCAATGTAGAAGGGATACTTGTCCTTGAGGGCGGCGTCCTGCTCGGCGTCTAGGGTGAGCAGACGGACGGGGCGCTTCAGGTCGGCGGAGATGATGCCGGTGTTGGGCACGCCCGCGACGACGAAGAAAGCATCCAGCTGCATGTTCTGGAAGGAGTCGCTGGATTCGCCAAAGCTCTGCCAATACTCTTCAATATTATCCGTGGAGAGGCCGGCGCACTCTAACACCTGAACGGCGTTGATGGAAGTGCCCGAGCCGGGGGCGCCGATAGAAACTTTCTTGTCCCTTAAGTCTTTGATGTTTTTGATGTCGGAATTAGCCGCGACGCCCAGCTGCACAGCTTCGGGATAGAGGGCCGCGATGGCGTAGAAGCCATCAAATGCTTCTCCGCCGAAATGCTCGGGATCGGCATTGTAGGCATAGGAGATGGTATCGTTCTGGGACCAGCCTAGCTGGAAATCACCGTCGGTAATAGCAATGATGTTGGCCTTGGAGGCGCCGGTGGGCTGCGGGACTACTTCGTAGCCTTCAAGGTTGTTGTTCCACAGGGTGGCGATTTCGGAACCAAAGGCATAATAGGTGCCGCTGGTGCCGCCGGTGCCCATGGTGAGAACCTCTTTTGCCAGCGCGGTGCCGCAACTGAACATCATCACCAGTGCAAGTAGAAGTGCTAAACGTTTTTTCATGAGAAATACCTCCATATGTGTTTTTGGTCGGACGCATCCGATTTTGTATCTTTATTGTACAATACTCTTGGGAAATTTGCAAGTATGCAACCAAAATTACCCATTTTTTACATCCTTTCAAGAAGGAGTAACAAAGAATCCAGCAAATAATTGGAAAAACGAAGCCAAGGAAGAGGAGCGAGATTTAAGATTTATGTATTTTTTGGTTGAACACAAAAAGCGACCGTCCCTTTATAGAGGCAGTCGCTTCATATTACAATGTTATTTACTAAATAAATCCTTTACCTTATCTAAAAAGCTTTTGGAGTCGGAAAACTCTTTGCCGTCCAGGGTGCCGTCAAACTCCCTAAGCAGCGCTTTTTGCTTTTCGGACAGCTTTTTGGGGATTTCCACGTTGACCGTAAAGAATAAATCGCCCGTTATACTGGAGTTCAGCTGCTTGATGCCTTCGCCTTTCAGGCGAAAGCGGGTGCCCGTTTGCGTCCCTTCGGGGATGCGGAACTTGGTCTTGCCTTTTAAGGTGGGCACTTCGATATCGGCGCCCAGGGCAGCCTGGGTAAAGGAGATGGGCATATCCAGGTGCAGATTGCGCCCGTTTCGCTTAAACAGTTTATGGGGCGTGACGGTAACGACAATTTGCAAATCGCCGTTTGGCCCGCCGTTGATGCCCGGCTCACCTTCGCCCGCCATGACGATGACTTGCCCGTCATCAATGCCGGCGGGGATGTTCACGTTGGCGGTGCGCTTTTTGCGCTCGCGCCCGGAGCCCTGGCAGGCGGTGCACTTTTCTTTGATGGTCTTGCCCGTGCCGCCGCAGGTGGGGCAGGTACGCATGGTGACCATAAAGCCGCTTTGTGAGCGCACCTGACCTGTGCCTTTACAGTGGGAGCAGGTTTCAACCTGTGTGCCGGGCTTGGCGCCCGAACCCTGGCAGGTGGAGCAATTTTCCTCCCGCGTAAACTCGAAAGATTTTTTGACGCCAAAAGCCGCCTCCTCAAAGGAGATGCGCAGGCCATAGCGCAAATCAGCGCCCTGGCGCGGGGCGTTTGCGCGGCTGCGCATGCCGCCGCCCATACCGCCAAAGAGCTGGTCGAAAATGCTTTCAAACCCGCCCATGCCGCCAAAGCCGCCAAAGCCGGAGGGGTCAAAGCCGCCCATAGGGCCGTCCATCCCGAATTGATCGTAGCGGGCACGCTTGTCGGGATCGGACAGCACTTCGTTGGCTTCGTTCAATTCCTTAAAGCGGTCTTCGGCGCTTTTATCGTTAGGGTGCAGGTCGGGATGGCATTCTTTGGCCAGCTTGCGGTAGGCCGATTTAATTTCATCCTGTGTGGCGTTTTTACCAACGCCAAGCACCTCGTAATAATCGCGTTTTGATGCCATGTTACTTCCTTTGCAAGCGGGCGAAGATTACTCTTCGCCCGCTGTGATAGTGGTGGTTACTGTACATCGCCGTCGGCGTTCACTGACCCATCGGGGTTTTCTACCGGCGGGGTCTGCCCGTCATGGGGCTGAGCATCCTGGTAAATCTTACCGAAGATGGCGTAGACCTTTTCGGTCATATTCTGCATAGCGGTCTTAATTTGCTGGGTGTCATTGGTTTCACGGACTTTCTTGAATTCGTCCAGCTCTGATTGCACGGTGGCCTTGTCTTCATCAGACAGCTTGTCGCCGTTTTCCTTTAATTGCTTTTCAATGTCGTAAGCCAGGCTTTCGGCGTGGTTGAGGGTTTCAACCTCGTCTTTGCGCTTCTTGTCTTCCTCGGCAAACTGCTCGGCTTCCTTGACACGCTGGTTAATCTCTTCCTCGGTCATGTTGGTAGAGGCGGTGATGGTGACGTTCTGGCTCTTTCCGGTGCCTAGGTCTTTGGCGCTGACGTTGACGATGCCGTTCTTGTCGATGGTGAACTTGACCTCAATCTGCGGCACGCCGCGGGGCGCGGCAGGGATGCCGGTGAGTTGGAATCTGCCAAGGGACTTGTTGTCGTAAGCCATGGGGCGCTCACCCTGCAGGACGTTGATTTCAACAGTGGTCTGGCCATCGGCCGCGGTAGAGAATACCTGGCTCTTTTCCGTGGGGATGGTGGTGTTGCGCTCAATCAGCTTGGTAAAGATATGTCCTTCGGTTTCAAGGCCGAGGCTGAGGGGCGTTACGTCAAGCAAGAGTACGTCCTTCACGTCGCCGCCCAAAACGCCTGCCTGAATGGCCGCGCCAAGGGCTACGCACTCGTCGGGGTTGATGCCCTTGAAGGGCTCCTTGCCTGTGATCTTGTGCACGGCTTCCTGAACGGCGGGAATACGGGTAGAGCCGCCCACCAGGATAATCTTGTCGATGTCGCTTGCGGTAAGGCCGGCGTCTTTCAGGGCCGTCTGCATCGGGCTGATGGAGCGCTCGACAAGGTCCGCGGTGAGTTCGTTGAACTTAGCACGGGTTAAGGTTACGTCAAGGTGCTTGGGGCCGTTTTGGTCGGCGGTGATAAAGGGCAGGTTAATGTTGGTGGAAAGAGCGGTTGAAAGCTCAATCTTTGCCTTTTCTGCGGCTTCCTTCAAGCGCTGGGTGGCCATGCGGTCCTTGCGCAGGTCGATGCCGTGGTCGTTCTGGAAAGCGTCCGCCACGAAGTTCAGGACACGCTGGTCAAAGTCGTCGCCGCCCAGCTTGGTGTCGCCGTTGGTGGCAAGCACTTCAAAGACGCCGTCGCCGATTTCAAGGAGGCTCACGTCAAAGGTGCCGCCGCCCAGGTCATAAACCAAAATCTTGTGGTTGTGGTCCTTGTCAAGGCCGTAGGCAAGGGAGGCCGCCGTCGGCTCGTTGATGATGCGCAGCACTTCCAATCCGGCAATGCGTCCGGCATCCTTGGTGGCCTGGCGCTGGGAGTCGGAGAAGTAAGCGGGCACGGTGATAACCGCCTGGGTCACCTTTTCGCCAAGATAGCTTTCGGCGTCGGTCTTCAGCTTCTGCAAAATCATGGCGCTGATTTCCTGGGGGTTGTAGGTTTTGCCGTCAATCTCTACTTTAAAATCCGAGCCCATGTGGCGCTTGATGGATTCGATGGTGCGGTCGGGGTTGGCAATGGCCTGGCGCTTGGCAATCTGGCCAACCAGCCTTTCGCCTTCCTTGCTGAAGGCTACCACAGACGGGGTGGTGCGGGCGCCTTCGGCGTTGGTGATAACAACCGCTTCGCCGCCTTCCATAACGGCAACGCAGCTGTTGGTGGTTCCTAAGTCAATTCCGATAATTTTAGCCATAGTATTTGTTCCTCCAATTTCATTGTTTGTTGTTTGCTTGGTTGTTTTCTTTATTGTTGTTACGTTTCTGGAACGACCTTGACCATCGCGTGGCGAAGGACGTGGTCGCCCATTTTATAGCCCTTGAGGAAGACATCGCACACCGTACCCGGTTCGCCCTCTTCGGGGCTGCCCTGCACAACGGCGTCTTCCAGCTGGGGGTCGAACTTCTCGCCTACACGGTCAATCTTTTCAACACCCCGCTTTTCAAGGGTTTCTTCCAGCTGGCGGAAAACCAGCTGAACGCCTTCTTTTAAGGCCTGTAAATCGCCTTCTGCTGAGAGGGCCCTTTCCAGGTTGTCGCATACCGGCAGGATGCTCTTGATGAAGGCCCGCGCGCCGTCTTCAAAGGATTCTTGGCGGGCGGCCGCGTTTCTGCGGCGGTAGTTTTCAAACTCGGCCTGTACACGCTGTGCCATATCCAGGTACTCGTCCCGCTGGGCTTCTGCTTTTTCTAAAAGCTCCTGCAGCTCTTCGGGGCTTTTTAATTCTTCGGCCGCTGTTTCCTGGTCAGTTTCTTCCACGGGCAGCTCGTTTACTTCGGGCTCCTGTGGCTTTTGTTTTTGTCGCTTGTCGTGTTTCATGTCTCCTCCGTTTATGTTGTGCGCCGGAGCATGCGGCTGAGCATGTCGGCGGTTGATGACAGACTTTGCAGCGCCTGCTGGTAATTCATGCGGGTAGGCCCGATGATGGATACCGTGCCCCGGCTGTTCTTGCCTGCCTGGTAAGCGGCCGTTACGATGGAACAATCGTTCATGTCCGCGATGCCGATTTCAGAGCCGATATAGGCGCCAAGGCCTTCGGATGAACAGTGGCGCATCAGGCGGATGAGCTTGTCCTTATCCTCTAATACTTTCAGGAACCGGCGCGCTTTTTGCACATCGGCATACTCGGGGTGGTAGAGGATGTTTTCCGAACCGCAGATGATCAGGTTGTCGCTTGCGGACTGCTTCTGTATCTGGCGGGCAAGGTCGGCGATGCCGTTTAGCACCTTGGGGTCCCCTTCCGCAAACTGGGTGTAGGAGTGGAGAATACTTTGCACCTCCTCCAGGGACTTGCCGGAAAGCCTTTGGGCAAGCACGCGGCTGATGGCATAGAGCTTGTCGGCGTCAAGGTCCTGGGCTATATGCACCACGGTGTCCCTGATGATGCCGCTGTCGGTGACAATCACCAATAGCGCGGCGCCCGGTCTTAACGGAATCAACTGCAAGGTGGATACCTTCAGGTCGCTTTGCCTTGGTGTCATCACCACGGTGGTGTAGTGCGTCCAGTCGCTTAGGGCCTGGGCCATGGCGTGGACCACATCTTCCATCTGATGCATGCGGGAGGACAGCGCCTTTTGCGTATCTTCCCTGGGGCCGGTGTTGATTAGCCCTTCTTTGATCAGGTAGTCCACATACAGCCGGTAGGCGTTGTCACTGGGCACCCGCCCGGCGGACACGTGCGGCTGGGTTAAGTAGCCAAGCTCTTCCAAGTCGCTCATCTCGTTGCGAATGGTGGCGGAGGAAATCTGCGGCATATACTTGCGGGCAACCGTTCGGGAGCCGACCGGTTCGCAGGTCTGGACATAGTCCAGAATAATCGCTTCCAGCACAAGCTTTTGTCGCTTGGTAATCATGCCTCCTCCTTTCGTTGTTAGCACTCTTTATCGACGAGTGCCAGACCACACTAATAATGTACCACGTTTT
>CAYFTJ010000034.1:14708-16816 GCA_964346155.1 uncultured Oscillospiraceae bacterium | reverse complement strand
AATCTGCCGCAATAATACCCATGAAATTAGTTGAAAGCCCGCCGGCTCTATGCTATGATAAACAAGGCTGTTAGAAAGAATATGTTTGAATGGGCTGGGGGGGCTGCTGCTCACAAAAACCAGCGATTGCCTTCCTTCGGCCGATTTCATAGGTATTGTTTCGCGGAAAGTGTGCACGGCAGAACATTTCTTTAACACGCGCAAAACCTCTGCGCTCATGTGCCAAGGGCCATGGTCAAACCTATCCGCTAAATAACCCCATGAACAACGAAAGGATTTATTATTTTTGGGTTTCGCAGTCATGTAAAGTCTCGCTCCGGCGGGCTATACTGCCGCCTCAGTATATAAATTAAAACTTGAAGGAGACTGGGATGACAAAAACCGTCAGCGTTGTTATTCCTGTGTACAATGCGGGAAAATTTATAGGCAGGTGTCTTGACTGCGTATGCGGTCAAAGCTATCAAAATTTGGAAATTATTTTGGTGAATGATGGCAGCAAAGACAATAGCCTTGCTATTTGTACACAGCGCGCGAAGGAGGATCCTCGTATCCGAGTAATCGATAAAAAGAACGGGGGCCCCGGCGATGCGCGAAACGCTGGGCTGGACATTGCCACCGGCGATTATATTCAGTTTGTGGATGCTGACGATATCCTGCATCCCGGCGCGACAGAACTTCTTGTTCGGGCGATAGAAGGCCATGATATGGTCATCGCGCATTACAATATGTGTAGATATAAAAGAAAAGTGGATACAGGACTGATCAAAGAAAACACGGCAATGGATAAAATAACCTTTTTAAACGTTCTCAAGCGCAACCCGGGCAGTTATTACTACAGCGCGCTGTGGAACAAATTATATTCTATGGCCTTTATTAGGCAGCATGGTCTGCGCTTTAACGAGGCTTTTGAATGGGGCGAAGATTCCGAGTTCAATATGAAATACTACGACAAGGTGCAAAGCGTATGTTTTATACCTGATGTCGTCTACGATTATTTTTGGTCGGTATCATCCGGCCAGACTGGGCGCACCCTGCTTAATCTGCCCGGCCATATCCGCACCAAAAGGCATGTATACAGGATCCTTCGGCAGATTTATGAGAATGAAGGCTTGTACCAAAAAAACAAATTCATGATCAACCGCTTTCTTTTCAGGATTACTCTGTCTGAATGAATGAACGCACAGGTGAAAAATATTATCCTTCAAGGCTTTTTCTTTATACAGGCAGCGCTCCGCCACACACAATAGTGTAGCGGGGTGAATTTTAATAAATCTCTTTGTTTGCTTGTGTTTATCGGGCCAAAAACGAGGGTATATTTTATACAAACAGAACTGCCATACGGCTGTTTGAAGGAGGAATAAACCATGAAGAAAAAAGTAGCAGAGATGATGAATGCTCAAATCAATAAAGAACTGTTTTCCGCGTATCTATACCTGGATTTTTCCAATTACTTTGTAGAAAAGGGCCTTGCCGGCCTTGCCAACTGGTACCGCATCCAGGCCATGGAGGAGCGCGACCACGCCATGCTGTTCTATGACTATATGCATCACAATAACCAGCCGGTCACCCTGGAAGCCATCGAAAAGCCCACCCGCGACTACAATACCCCGCTGGAGGTGTTAAAGGCAGCCCTGGCGCACGAGGAATACATCACCGCGTCCATTGATGAAATCTATGGCGAGGCCCTGTCCTGCAAGGATTACCGGTCTATGCAATTTTTGGATTGGTTTGTCAAAGAGCAGGGCGAGGAAGAGGCCAACGCTCATGAGCTAATCTCTAAGATGGAGCTGTTTGGAACCGACCCCAAATTCCTGTATCTGCTTGATCAGGAGCTGGGCGCGCGTGTGTACACCCCGCCTACACTGGTTGTAGAATAATTATCAATAGCAATTGCCCCCGCGGTAGCGGGGAATACCAAAAAAGGCCGTTTCCACGCGGCCTTTTTTGTTGTCATGAACCGGAACTGAAGAAAACAGCAGGGATAAAAAGTCGGAGAAATCAAATTCAAACTGCTAGACCAAATGGATGATTTTAGGCATCGCGTATACTTGCACATCGGATACGAATCAAGTATCATAATACAACATTCGCGGGGCTATGGCCTGCAT
>CAYFTJ010000034.1:0-14608 GCA_964346155.1 uncultured Oscillospiraceae bacterium | reverse complement strand
GGCGGCGGTTCCAACGCCATTGGCATCTTTTCCGGCTTTTTAAACGATCCTGTTGAACTGATAGGCGTTGAGCCGCTGGGCAAAGGCCCCAAACTTGGCGACCACGCCGCCAGCCTCACCTATGGGGAAGAAGGCGTCATGCACGGCTTTAACAGCATGATGCTCAAAGGCGAAGACGGCCAGGCCGCTCCCGTTTATTCGGTGGCCAGCGGCCTTGACTACCCCTCCAGCGGCCCTGAGCACGCGTACCTCAGGGACCTGGGCAGGGTGAAATACGACGTGATTGATGATGAAGAGGCCATCGACGCTTTTTTCACCCTCTCCCGCATGGAAGGTATCATCCCGGCCCTCGAAAGCTCCCACGCCGTTGCTTATGGCGTGAAGCTGGCCAAAGAAATGGGCAAAGGCTCCATCCTGATTAACCTTTCCGGCCGCGGCGACAAGGACATGGACTATGTGATTGAGCGTTATGGGATTAGGTGAGGAAGTTCGGTTCATATAGCTTGGGCTATCGTGTTTACTCCTTGCCGCTTGATTGACAAGGAGTTCTTAAAACTAAAAAGTAAAATAAAGGAAGTGAAAGAATTGAAAAAATTTATTCCCAAGGAAAAACTGGGCAAGAAAGCCAAGCGGCAGGAAGCCCAAAAGAATCGTGTAACCTGGGCGTTTTCCCCGGTTACAAGGCAGGTAGACAGCAAAAAACGCTACAAACGAAAACAAAAATCCCGCATTCGGTTGGATAACGACGATGCGGGATTTTTTGTTAGAAGTAAATGCGTCCTATTCACATTTGTTGCTAAAAACTTGTTATTTACCTGTCCGTAGAAAAAGATACTTCTCCACGAGTCAGCAATTCGGAAACCGTCACAAAACGATAGCCCTGCTCCTGATAGTAGGGCAGGAAAAACTCAAGCGCGGGGATGGTATATGTGCCGTAGACGTGCATTAGGATGATATCGCCCGGTTGTGCGTGATTTTTAACTCTGCCAATGACTGTTTTGAGGGGCTCGGAGCGGAAACCGTCGTGGGAGTCGATGGTCCATTGAATGACCTCCTGTCCCAGAGCTTGGGAGATGGTTCTGTCCCGGAAGGTAGACTGGCCTGATGGAGGGCGGTACAGGGTCACGCCTTTGCCGGTGACGTCAAGAAAAGCTTGGTTGGCTTTGGTAAAGTCTTTTATAATCTGTTCATTGGATATGGCTTTCATGTCGGGGTGGTTATAGCTGTGGTTGGCCAGCTCGTGTCCGCGGGCCTCAATTTCGCGCGTCAGCTCGGGGTTGTTCAGTACGTAGGCACCTGTAAGGAAAAAGGTGCATTTTGCGTCAAAAGTATCCAGCAAATCCAAAATGCGCAGGGTGAAGCCGGGGCCGTAGGCAGCGTCAAAGGTGATGGCAAGGAGTTTTTCTTCTATTTTCACCCGCACGATTGGCAAATTGGGCTTTTGCGCAAAGGCGATGAGAGCGGTTGATGATAGCGTTCGACCATTTTCTTGAAGGGATAGAACCTGTCCGTTTTCAAGGTGAGTTTTATCAAGCTTTACTTTGATTGTCCCTCGTTTTTGGGGTAGGGTCAGGTTTGCGACGGTGTGCCCGTTGTCTGTTAAGATAGCAATATCTTTTCCTGCAGAACATTGGTCAAAATCCAGCTGAACGATAAACTGATCGTCTGATGACCAGACAAAAACCGGCGACAGAAACCGAACTTCTGCGCATGGCGAAACGTAAATAATCAATAAAACAAGCAAAATGACCAACCTTGTCAGATGGCGCTGCCCACAGAGTTTTTTCATAGCTTCCTCCTTTTTTGCGTTGAGCCAATTCATTGGATTATTTTCAGAACGCAATCAACAAATCAAAGTCCGCTGTTCCACTCAAGCTGGGGCAGGGTTAGGGCTACATCCAGCTGGTCTTTTTTCAGGTAGCCATACTGGCCGTTGATGTCCATGAACCAGCCGAGTTCACCTTGGGGCACAACTACATAAAGCCAGTCGCCGGCGTCCATGATTACGTGCATCACCTGCCCAGCTTTTAGTTCGGCTTTGGTTTTAGCAAACAGGCCTACACTTTCCAATAAGGGAGCGTCTGTTTTTAGCTTGGCAACGGGCAGAGGGCGGCTTGTGAGGATAGAAGCGTTGGCACCATCAAGGCTGGTGTAGGTGACCACCACATAACCATCAATATCGCCTACTTTGGTTTGTATCCAGTCGCTTGGATTGCCGGGCAACCTGTCGATGATGGGCAAAATGGCGCCTGAGTGCAGGAGACCCAATTTTTTAGAGCGGGAGGAGGTCTTTTGCCTAAAATTGACGCTGCTTGTTATCATGTGGTTTTCGGGAAGCTCCGGAAAAGAAAGGCTCTGTGCTTCCTTGATGGTTTGGGGGTATGATTTTAGCGGATAAGCGTCAAGGTCGGTAAAGGGCCAAAGGTTTGTTTCAAAGTCATCGCGCTTATGTTCGTTAATTTCTGTTATTCTCCATGCGAACCCAAAGCCGGGCGATATGATAAGGCGCTTCTTGCCGCCGTCTGTTATCGCTTCATAGTTGCGAAGAGAAGTGAGCGCGAAGCGGCCACACCCTTCACCCATGCCGAATGTTGGCATCGCGTCTACTACAATTTTTGTGTCGCCTTTTTGGTAGGTAAAGCGGAAAGCGTCAATGGATTCCACGTAGTCGATGCTTAAATCCCAGCTGCTGTCCAAGACCGCTTTTTCGGAAACTGGGTAGAAACTCCATTGCCAAGGTTCTTTTTTGGGGATTAATTCAAAAACCATCAAAAGCCTTTGCCCGTCTTTTTCAAACACGCCAAAGCCGTTGCACAGCCCCATTTTGCCTTCGGGGTCATAATTGGTGCGTAGCGCGCCCGCGACCACATCAAAGCCAGCCAGCCGCTTTTCGTTTGCGACGGTTTCACGCAACACATCGGGAAGGTCGCACTTAAAGCGGGTGACCACGCTGGTGCCGCCAAATTCGCTTTGTGTTGTAGAGGTTTGCACGCCTTTTTTTGCCTGTGTCCAAGTTGGAGGCAAGCTATGACCAAGGGATAATAGAAGTTTATCGTGCCAATCCCTGATGGCATCCGTCCATAGGTATTCAGCGCCAAAACAGGAACAGAAAAATTCGCGAATAAAGTCTTGTGAAGAAAGGCTCACATCTTGGGAACTTGTGAGCATCAATTCAAGCTGGGCGGTTAAGGTAACACCGTTTTGGGTGAGCAGCTCCCGGACTTTGGTCTTGTTTTCCGTGAGATGGTTAAATAGCTGTTCTTCCTCCAACCTCTGCAAAATCAAGCGGATGTTGCCTTCGCTTGGGTACAGGGAATAGTTTGAGCGATACGGGGTATTGGTATAAAGCGCCTGATTATTCTTATACCCCATTTGATAGACCCATTGCGGACTATCTGGGTGGTAAAACATCAGGATGCCTTTGTGAATTTCAAAAAACCGGAACTTTTGCGCTTCTTTAAGCGTATAGCCATAAACTTCGGTCAGGTAATCAAACGCCGCTTGTTCGGGGGTGAAATTTTCCTGCGACAGCCCCGGCAGGCAAAGGCTTAGGCAGAGTAACAATAACAAGATTTTTCTCATGTGCTTAATTCTTTCTCAGCCATTGCCGCTCATGGTATAGTAGGCCAAAAGTACGGAGCCGTCGGACTTTACTTGCAGGATGAAGCCGTCGTCATAGGAATTGCCGTCTTTTGCCACT
Organism: uncultured Oscillospiraceae bacterium; assembly: GCA_964346155.1. Classification (GTDB taxonomy): domain Bacteria; phylum Bacillota; class Clostridia; order Christensenellales; family Aristaeellaceae; genus DTU024. The sequence continues at coordinate 10,908 of CAYFTJ010000034.1, read as the reverse complement.
CCGACAAACTGGATATAATCGTCCTTTCCGTTGCCCCAAGCGCTGTGAAAGGTCAATTCTTGATAAAGGTCGGTCATTCCGGGGTTGATTTTATCAAGCAGTTCTTTGAGTTTTTCCCGCATGGCTTCCTGAGCTTTTACGTCCCTTTCATAGTCTTTGGAGGCGCGGACGCTTCGGTCGCCCAGGCCGCCACACCATTTAAAACCGATATAGCGCACCCGGCCCTCAACGTCCATATCTACGCCCACGGCATCGCCCGAATCATAGTAGATGGTAATGGACCGCCAGAAACTATTGGGCGCGTCAATCTCATAGCGTTGCACTTTTCCCTTGGCGCCGATGATTGTTGCGAGTTCTTCGGCGTGAGTGATATATTTTTCAAGACCGGTTAAGTCTTTGGTGGCTTTTAAGTTTGTCAGTACATAATGGTCATCGTACATATCTTTGTTGTCATCAGGGTCCGCTGCCAAAGCAGGCAGACAAAAAGACAGACAAACGAGCAAAATTAATAGCTTTTTCATGGGTTCCTCTCTTTCTTAGCCGTTTCCGCCCAAGGTGAAGTACACAAGGCGCACGGTTCCATCTTTTTTGATTTCCAAGGTGAAATAGTCGTCCATGTTGCCGCTTTTATCAAGCGCCCAAAAGTGAACAAAGTCGCTGCCTTCATAGCTCCAACTGTTTTGGAATACCAGATCGTCGTAAAGGTCGGTCTGTCCGGGGTTGATTTGCTCAAGCAGGGCCTTGAGGGCCTTTCGCGCAGTGTCTTGCGCTTCCAGGTCTTTTTCATAGTTTATCTTGGAAAGCTCCCCGTCGGGGTTCCACCTTGGGCCGGCTGTAACAATGCTGGTGTAGCGCACAATGCCTGAGCGCCCGATTTCGCATTCCACCACATCCCCCGAATCAAAGGTGAGGGCAATAAAGCGCCAGTAATTGTATGGATTGGGCAGCTCCGTTTCGACCACCTTGCCTTGTGCCCCGATGATGGCGGCAATATCTTTGGCGTAGGCTTCCAGGGCATCGCCTGAGCCGATATTTTGGGTCCCCTTTAGGTGAGCGACCGTATAACTCTCCAGATACATGTCTTTGTTTTGGTTAAAGCCAAAGAAGTTTTCCGGAAGTTCTGAAGTGGAAAAGGCGGCGATAAGCAGGATGGACGCCAGAGCCATGAAGCTTACCTTCAAAAAGGCGATGGTTTTTTCACCCGACAGAATGTCTTGCACCCGATTTTTGAGGCGCTTGCCCGTCATGGTCATGCCCGTCGCCAAAACTGAAAGGGCGGGCGTTTGCTTTTTAGCGGCGATTTTAACCAAGACGCCGGCGTACGCTTGCCTTTGCGCTTCATTCATTTTTTTAGTGACGCTGTCATCGCACCTAAGCTCCATGTCCGTCCTGCTCATGGCGGCATACAGCCACACCAGCGGGTTAAACCAGTGGATCACACAAGTAAACAATCGCAACAAGCCAAATAGATTGTCCCGATGCTTTAGGTGGCACAGTTCATGCAGGAGCACCAAAGGCATCTCCTCTTTGCTTACATCAAGCGGCAGGGCGATGTAGGTTTTGATAAGCCCCACCAAGCTTGCCGCAGGCAAGGGATCCACAAAGAAAACGGGTACGGGTTTTAGCTTCATCTCTTGGCAGAGGCCACGGTAGCTTTCAAGCGCCTCTCCTGAAAGGCTGCCCACCTTGGATTTTTGAAGCGCATGGCGGAAGCGGATATTTCGATAAACCATGACGCCAAGCACAATGGCCGCTCCCAAAAGATAGAGCTTAAAGAGATTGATGCTCAACATCCCGTTGTCCATGTCATTGCGCACGCTGCGCAAGGTTGTTTGTACATTGCCGCCCGCCTGCTGAGAAAGGGAAGACACAAGGTCGCTGAGGCGCACCTTCACCTGCCCTGCGATGGGGCGGATGGCGGGGTCATCGGCAAAGGGCGAACGGATGGTGTGGATAATGGGGTTGCCAATGGACAGGGGAAGCAAAAGCCGCAAAGTAACCAGCAGCCACCCGAACATGAGGGCCTGGTTGCCAAGGGGCTTTCGCAGCCACTGCCTGAGAATAACCATCAAAACAATGGCCATGGAAGCCATGATGTTGGCTTCGATGAGGAAGTTGTATAAAACAGCGGTACGCATAATCCCTCCTATTGATTAGGTTGGTATTGATTCCTTCATACAATAAACGAATGAGTCGCCTTGTTTTTTGCGCCGGTTACCGGTTGGATGAAAATATTTAGGGTTTTTCTTTTTGCAGCACCTTTAAAATTTCTTCCAGGTCTTCCTGCGTTAGTTCGCCTGTATCCACCAGCTGGCTTACAAGCAAACTGGCGTTGCCGCCAAAAACATGGGAGAGGAACTTGTTGGTTTTTTGAATGCTTGCGTCCTTTTGGCTCACTTTCGGGCTGTAGCGCTTGACTTTGCCCGAAAGATCGACTTCCACTGTGCCTTTTTCTTCCATGCGTTTAAGCAGCGTAATCACCACATGCCTTGACCAGCCTGTTGCTTGGTGCAGGGTTTTGGTAATTTCGGCGATGGTGCGGGGAGCGCTTTGCCACAAGACTTCCAGAATTTTCCATTCCGCTTCGGTCACTTGAATGGACATGCTTTCACCTCCTTGGTAGACGGTTGTCTACTAACGAGTATACACTTGTCTACTTATGCTGTCAAGCTATTGGTCTATTTATCTTTCCCCGGGTGTTCTTGTTTTGCGACATAAAAAAACGCCCGTACTTGTTTTGTACAGGCGTTTTGTTTGTGGGGTTATGAAATCAGTCGCTCTTTACTTTGTTTTTAAGGAGCTTGACCAGCGGCAAACCCAGCATGTAGCATACAGCCGCTTCGCCAAGGGCGACGGTGGCGGCGGTGGGCCAGAAGGGCAGCTGCAAGGTGACACTTAAAACGCCGCCTACAATCAGGCCGTTGGTAATCACGGGCATGAGGGTGGCAAACCACGGAAACTTACGCAAGGACCGGGTAAGCACGGCTGCAAGCAGCGTGGCCAAAGTGCCAAAGACGATGTCCATCCAGCCAAAGCCGCCGATGATGTTGGCAATCAGGCAGCCGATGGCAAGGCCGGGTACGGCCGAGGGCGCGAGGATGGGAAGCACGGTGAGGGCTTCTGCCACACGAAACTGGATGGCGCCGTAGCTGATGGGTGCCAGCAGGATGGTGAGGGCCGCATACAGGGCCGCAACCACCGCCCCCGTGACCAAGTACTCAAGGCTGAAAACGGGGCGTTTCTTTTTGCCCACTTCAATCTTGGGTTTGGCGGGAGCTGCCTGTGCCTGTTCAGGCTTTTCTTCCTGAACGGGGGGCTGCGCTTGTGCCTCTTTGGTTTCTTCAGGGGCAGAAGCGGTTGTCTCTTCCGCCGCTTCCTTTGCCAAGGGGTCTTCGGGCAACTTTAATTCCGGCGTGCTTGAAGCGTTCATAGGTGCCAAATCTCCTGATTGTACTGGCTGATGGTTCTGTCGGAAGAGAAGAAGCCCGAGCCGGCCACGTTGAGAACGGCCTTTCTGAGCCAGGCGTCCTTATCGGTAAAGTCTTTGCCTAAGCGCTGGTGGGCCATGGCGTAGGCACCGAAGTCTTTGAGGACAAAGTAGGTGTCCGGCATGCCGCCGCGGGTTCCAAGCAGCAGGTCGTGGTACAAGGCCTGCAGGGTGGCGGGGCTTTCGGGGAACAGGGTGCCGTCGATCATCTGGGTGAGGGCCTTACGGATGTCCGCGTTGGCTTCAAAGATGGACATGGGGGAGTAGCTGCCTTCTTTGTAGAGGCTGGCTACTTCATCCGCGCGCATACCGAAAATGTAGATGTTGTCATTGCCAACCTGTTCGAAAATTTCAACATTGGCTCCGTCCATGGTGCCGATGGTGACAGCGCCGTTCATCATGAACTTCATGTTGCCGGTACCGCTGGCTTCCTTACCCGCGGTGGATATCTGTTCTGAGACATCGGAGGCGGGGATGAGGGACTCGGCGTAGGATACGTCGTAGTTTTCAAGGAAAATGATACGCAGGAACTTACGGGCGCGGGGACTCTTATCGATCAGGCGGGAAACGGCAAGGATGAAGCGGATGATCATCTTGGCCTTATAGTAGCCGGGGCTGGCCTTGGCGCCAAAGACAAAAGTACGGGGCTCCATGGTGAAGTTTGGATCGTCCATAATGCGGTTGTACAGCACCAGGATGTGCAGGGCGTTTAATAGCTGACGCTTGTATTCGTGCAGGCGCTTGACCTGTACGTCCAGCATGAAGTCGGTGTCGATGGACATTTTCTGGCGGGCCATCAAAACCTTGTTGAACTTTTCCTTGTTCTGGCGCTTGATCTTGGCAAACTCTTCCTTAAAGGCGGCGTCATCCGCGAAGGGAGCAAGCTGGGAAAGAAGCGCAGGCTCCTTTTTCCACTTATCGCCAATGGCGTCGGTGATTAAATTGGTCAGTCCGGGGTTGCAGGCCATGAGCCAGCGGCGATGGGTAATGCCGTTGGTGATGGCGGAGAACTTTTCGGGCGTAACGGAATAATAGTCTTTAAAGGTTTCCTTCTTTAAGATGTCGCCGTGCAGCTGGCTGACACCGTTGACGGAGTAGCAGCTGGCAACGCACAGGTTGGCCATGTGAATGTAGCCATGGGCAATCACGCTCATTTGGGCGATGCGGTCCCACTCTTCGGGGAAGAGGTTCCACAGCCTCAGGCCCAAGCGGCGGTTGATTTCTTCCAAAATCATGTAGATGCGCGGCAGCTGGCGGCGCACCAGGTCCTCCGGCCACTTTTCAAGGGCTTCGGGCATGACGGTGTGGTTGGTATAGGCGATTGACTTGGTGGTAATGGCCCAGGCCTCATCCCAGCCAAGGCCTTCCTGGTCGATCAAAAGGCGCATGAGTTCGGGAATGGCAAAGCCGGGGTGGGTATCATTGATGTGGAAAACCACCTTGTCGGGCAAGAGGCTCCATTTTTTGGTGCCGTATTCCTTTTTAAAGGCCTTTAAGGCATACTGCAGGGAAGCGGACACAAAGAAATAGCTCTGGGTCAGGCGCAGAGCCTTACCTTCGTAGTGGGTATCTTCGGGATAGAGAATCTTACTGATCAGTTCCGCCATTTCCACTTCCCGCAGGGAATCCATGTAGTGACCGTTTGAAAAAGCGTTCAGGTCCAGGCTCTTTTTGGAGCGGGCGCGCCACATGCGCAGGGGGTTGACGGTTTCGTTGTCGTAGCCGACCATGGGCATATCGTAGGGAACGGCTTCGACCACGCGGCTGTCTTCCAGCTCAAACACGGTACGGCCGTCCACTTCTTTGGCGACCACGCGGCCTTCAAAGTGTACGTCCATCACGTCGTCCATGGCGGCTACTTCCCAGATGTTGCCGTTTTCCAGCCAGTCATCGGGTACTTCCACCTGCTGGCCGCCGGTCAGCTTCTGGCGGAACAGGCCGTGCTCGTAACGGATGGTGCAGCCCATGGCCTGCAAATCAAGGGCGGACAGGCTGTCCATAAAGCAGGCGGCAAGGCGGCCAAGGCCACCGTTTCCAAGCCCGGGGTCGGGCTCTTCCACCACGATATCCTGCCAGTTGAGGCCAAGGTCTTGAAGGGCCTGGGTAAAGGCTTCGGTCTGGCACATGTTTAATAGGTTGGTATACAGGCTTCTGCCCAGTAAAAACTCGATGGATAGGTAATAGAGCTTTTTGCGCTTGGCTTTTTTTTCGTTTGCGTGGCTCTTTGCCCAGATGGCCATGATGCGGTCACGGGCGGTCGAAGCGATTGCGTTATAGATCTGCTGGCGGTTGGCGGTTTCCAAGGTTTTGCCGTTGTAGCGCTGCAGCTTGGAGATAATGGATTGCTTGATGCTCTCCTTATCTATGGCAATCTGCTCGGGGGAAGGGCATGGCGAGGAAACGTTTTTCATCGTCTTGTCCGTTGTCTTATTTTCCAAGGAAAAATCCTCCTTAAATTAGTAGTCAAACAAGCTCATGTAGTATATCATTGCCTACCTTACTTGTCAAAAAGAGGCGACAGAACCGAAGGTTTTGTTCAATGTTTAAGCCGAAAACATAAAGAGATGGATAATTTTTCCCGTTCGTGGTATAATATAAATGAATCATAGGGCAATAGCATTTTTCGGTTTTCAATGACCGCAATTGTCGCTGTTGCCGTGTTAACACACTAAGGAGGATAAGTCATGAAAAAATTTCTATCCCTGTTGCTTGCGCTGATGATGGTACTGTCCCTTGGCGCAGTATCCGCCCAGGAGACCGGCAAGGTCTACTTCCTGAACTTTAAGCCCGAAGTGGCTACCGATTGGGAAGAGTTGGCCAAAAAGTACACCGAAGAAACGGGCGTTCCCGTAACGGTGGTGACCGCCGCTTCCGGTACCTACGAAGACACCCTGCGCTCCGAGCTTGAAAAGCCCGAAGCCCCCACCCTGTTCCAGGTAAACGGCCCGGTTGGCCTCAAAACCTGGCGCAACTACTGCGACAACCTCGCGGACTCCGCTTTCTATGGCGAACTGACCAGCGAAGACTTTGCCTTAAAGGAAGGCGACGATGTACTGGCTGTTGCCTACGTTACCGAAACCTATGGTCTTATCACCAACAAGGCCCTGCTTGAAAAAGCCGGCTACAAAGTGGAAGACATTACCAACTTTGAATCCTTGAAAAAGGTTGCCGAAGACATCACCGCCCGTAAAGAAGAACTGGGCTTCTCCGCCTTCACTTCCAGCGGCATGGATTCTTCCTCTGACTGGCGCTTCAAGACCCACCTGGCCAACTTGCCCATTTATTATGAGTACAAGGCCGACGGCATTGGCTCCACCGATGCCATCAAGGGCACCTATCTTGATAACTACAAGAACATCTGGGACCTGTACATCAACAACGGAACCGTCGCTCCCACCATGCTGGGCGCCAAGACCGGCTCTGATGCCCAGGCCGAATTCCAGCTGGAAGAAGCCGTGTTCTACCAGAACGGCGACTGGGAATACTCTGCCCTTGTTGAATATATAAGAGACGAAGACCTGTACATGCTGCCCATCTACACGGGCGTGGAAGGCGAAGAGAACCAGGGTCTGTGCACGGGTACCGAAAACTATCTGTGCGTCAATGCCAAGGCTTCCGAGGCCGACCGCAAGGCCACCAAGGACTTCCTGTACTGGCTGGTTACTTCCGAGATCGGAACCAATACCCTGGCCAATGTGATGGGCTTTGATATTCCTTTCAAGTCCGCTCAGCCTTCTCCTAACCTCTTTAAGAAGATTGCGGCCAAGTACGTGGCAGATGGCAAGACCCCCGTATCCTGGAACTTCCCCACCATGCCCAGCGAAACTTGGAAAGACAACGTCGGCGCCGCGCTGACCGAGTATGCCCAAGGCACCGGAACCTGGGACCAGGTAGTTACCGCCTTTGTGGATGGTTGGGCCACCGAATACGCTGCAGCCAACCAATAACTAAAATGACTTATCGCTGCGCCGGGAACCACCTCGGCGCAGCCTTTTCATAAAGGGAAGGATTCCTTTATGGATGAAGGAGGTACCTTGGATAGATACATCAAACGCTATTGGCCTATCTTCCTGATACCCACGATGCTGGCCTTTACCATCAGCTTTATTGTGCCCTTTATCATGGGTTTGGGTCTTAGCTTTTGCGATTTTACCACCATTACCGACGCGAAGTTTGTGGGGTTTGCCAATTACATAAAGGCCTTTACCGACCCCACATCAAACTTTGTGCACTCGCTGTGGTATACGGCGCTGTTTGCGGGCGTATCAACGGTGCTGATTAACCTGTTTGGCTTTACCATCGCCCTTTTGATGACCCGGGGACTGAAGGGAACCAACATTTTCCGCACCATCTTTTTTATGCCCAACCTGATTGGGGGTATCGTGCTTGGCTGGCTGTGGCAGGTGATTTTAAACGGCTTTCTTGCCCGCTACAATGTGACGCTCATGTTTAGCGAATGGTTTGGCTTTTGGGGTTTGATGATTGTGACCCTCTGGCAGCAGGCCGGCTACATGATGATCATCTACATCGCGGGACTGATGGCCATACCCGATGAACTAAACGAGGCGGCGGCCATCGACGGCGCGACGCCTGCGCAGACCTTGTTTCGGGTGAAAATTCCGATGATGATGCCGTCCTTTACCATCTGTACTTTTTTAACCTTAACCCACGGGTTTAAACTCTTTGACCAGAACCTGGCGCTTACCAACGGCGCGCCCAGCAACCGCTCGGAGCTGCTTGCGCTCAACATCTACCGTACATTCTATGGAAGGACGGGCTGGTCGGGCGCGGGGCAGGCCAAGGCTGTGGTATTCTGTATTTTGGTGGTGGGGGTGGCTCTGTTGCAATTGCGCCTGACCCGTACAAAGGAGGTGCAGCAATGAGCAAACAATCCAGTTTCAAATTAAAACGCATCAAAAACGGTGTTTGGTCTGTTGTCCTGTCCATTATAAGCGTTGCGTATGTGTATCCGCTGGTGATGGTTTTGCTAAATTCCTTTAAGAGAAAGGCCTTTATTAGCAAATATCCTTTTACGCTTCCCACCGGTAAAATGTTCGCGGAATTTGCTAACTATGAAACGGGCATTCGCTTAACCAACATGTGGCAGTCCTTAGTCTGGAGCTTTGTGGTCACGGTAACATCGGTGTTTCTGATTCTTTTGTGCACGTCCATGTGCGCCTGGTTTATTACCAGGGTGCAAAACAAAGCCACCAAGGCCATTTATCTATTGTGCATCCTGTCCATGGTGGTGCCCTTTCAGATGGTTATGTTCACCTTAAGCAAGGTGGCCAACACCCTAGGCTTTAATACGCCCTTTAGCATCAGCATCGTGTACCTTGGCTTTGGCGCGGGGCTTGCAGTGTTTATGTTCAGCGGCTTTGTGAAAGCTTGCCCCATATCGATAGAGGAATCGGCCATGATGGATGGCTGCTCGCCTCTTCGCACCTTCTTTTCCATCGTGGTGCCGGTGCTTCAGCCTACCTACGTTTCAACGGGCATTCTTCAGGTGATGTGGATTTGGAACGACTACCTGCTTCCCTATCTGGTGCTTGATATTAAAAAGTACAAGACCGTGCCCATTGCCGTTCAGTACCTGAAAGGCGGCTACGGCTCGGTGGACATGGGCGCCATGATGGCCATGCTGGTGCTGGCCATTATCCCTATCATTATCTTCTACCTGTTCAGCCAAAAATACATCGTTGCCGGTGTGACGGCGGGAGCGGTCAAAGGGTAATGAAGAGGAATTGGATTTAGTTCCATCAATATTAAACCATGCAAAAAACCACCGCGTTCTGCAACGAAATGCGGTGGTTTTGCCTTTGAAAACAAAATATCAGTCTCTGTTTCTGTTGCGCAAAACAAGAAGTCTAACTAATTGAAGGATGGCAGAAACAGCCGAGGCCACATAGGTCATGGCGGCGGCGTTTAAGACAGCCTTGACGGCTTCGGTTTCTTGGCCCCAGGAGATAATGCCGCTCTGGGTAAGCATGGCAACGGCCCTGCGGCTTGCGTCAAACTCTACCGGCAGGGTAATCAGGGCAAACAGCACAGCAAGGCTAAACAGCACGATGCCCGCTGTTTGCAGGGGCTCAAAGGCCATGATGAGTCCCATCACAAATATAGGCCAGGCAAGGTTTGCGCCAATCTGCACCATGGGCACAATGGCCGTGCGCAATTGGAGGGGTGCGTAGCCCTCGTGCTGCTGCATGGCGTGCCCCGCTTCGTGGGCGGCTACGCCGATGGCTGCAAGGGATCTGGAGTGCATGACATCTTCCGACAAGTTCAAGGTATTGTTGCGGGGATTATAGTGGTCGGTCAGTATGCCTTTGGCCGGCTGGATGCTTACATCGTCGTTGCCCGATTCGTTCAGGATGATGCGGGCAGCTTCGGCGGCCGTGCCGCCAAAGGAAGCGGTCACCCTGGAGTACTTTTCAAAGGTGGTTTTCACCCTGGTTTGCGCCCAAAGCCCGAGCAAAAGGCTGGGAATAATTAAAAGCATGGTCCAATCATAAAAAAGCATAAATTTCTTCCTTTCGTACAGTGTCTACACTTAGATTATACCCTATGCATGAGACGGTGAACAAGTCGGTAATAATTAAAGGTCTGGTCACATACGTGAAAATGGAGTAACATTTCTATACACGAAGTCAAATAAGCTAAAAACGCAAATTTTTATACAAAATAACCTTAAAGCGCCACTTTCACAAGCTTAAAGGGCTTGACATCCAAAGATTGATAGCAGACAGCGCCTACAAGACTCCTTGGATTGCCAAAATGCTTTTGGACGCAGGGATAGCTCCCGTTTTTCCCTATACACGCCCCAAGACCAAGAAAGGTTATTTAAAGAAATATGACTATGTCTACGATGAATATTACGATTGTTACCTTTGCCCAAATGAAGCGGTATTGCATTACAGTACCACCAATCGCAATGGCTACCGTGAGTATAAGAGCAATCCTGAGATATGCAGAACCTGCCCTCATTTGTCCCAGTGTACTAACAGCGTCAATTGTACTAAAGTCGTAACCCGCCATGTATGGGCAGATTATCTTGAAACCTGTGAGGACATTCGCCATACCCGAGGCATGAAAGAAGTATACCAAAAACGAAAAGAAACAATCGAACGCATCTTTGGGACGGCCAAAGAATATCATGGATTCAGATACACTCAAATGTACGGGAAAGCCCGTATGAGTATGAAGGCAGGGCTTACTTTTGCGTGCATGAACCTGAAGAAACTAGCCAAGTTGCTCAGGAAGAAGGGAAAGCCGGACGGAACAACACCCGTAAACACAGATCATTCAGCACATTTTTTGCGTTTGTTTCTGAAATACTTATTCTGCCATTCAGTAGACTTGTTTTCACCCTACAACAAAGCGGCTTTAGCATAATTGCCAAGACCGCTTTGTCGACAGGCTGA
>CAYFTJ010000033.1:0-17226 GCA_964346155.1 uncultured Oscillospiraceae bacterium | reverse complement strand
GAGCCTAAATATAATAACAAATTAATCAAACACTGTCAAGAACAAAACTAAAACAATTTTACGATTGTTTGTATCTTGAATACAATAATTTTCAAATTAAAACAAAATCAAAAACATCCGCCAACATTGCTTCCTCAACACTTTTTAAATATGGCGTTGAAAGGCGGTTGGCGAACGTTTTATATATGTTTATCTAAACGTTCGGGTTATTCAAAAACGACAGCTGCTCCGACGGGGCGAACCCTTACATGCAGGCTGGCACCCTCTCCGAACACAGCATCCACTTGCTCAGAAATAAACTGCAATTGATCCAGCGGTACGTAGTGCAAACTTGTTCCCGCAAAACCTCCACCATGGATACGTGAAGCTCCCTTTCCTTGCAGTAAACGGTCAATCATAATTTGGGATAGCAAAAGCGGTTGATCGGTGCTGTCCGGCACATAAATATTTTGCAGCAAATCAAAGCTGGATTTGCCGGAATCCCGGGTCGCCCGGAAGAAAGCCTCTACATCCCCCCGCTCAACGGCGTGCAAAGCATCGTCCACGCGGTCATTTTCTTCCAAGAAATGTATGGCACGGTGAATGGCGCGATCACTTACAACTTTGCGAAGAGCCGGAAGGTTTTTCAAAAGCTTCTCAAGCGTTAACCCTCGCAGATTTTCCTGAGAAAAGAAGGCGGCAACCTGTCGCATCTCTTCGGGAATGGTGGCGTATTGATTGGTAAGGCCTCCGTGGCTGCCAAAGGTATTGACAACCAGCATCGCGTAGCCGTACTTTTCAAAATCAAAAGATACTGGCGTAACAACAGGTTCGGTTTCCTTAAAGTCAATCGCCACCAAACCGCCGGTTGAACTGGCAAGCTGGTCCATGAGGCCACTGGGCTTCATAAAAAAGTGGTTTTCCGCGTATTGGGATATTTGCGCCCGCTCGATGGCGGAAATAACAAAGCCATTATAAAGCTTATCTAAGATAGCGCAGATAAGCACCTCAAAAGCGGCCGACGAAGACATACCACTCCCACTCAGCACCTCGGAAACAACGGTCGCGTCAAAACCGCCGATACGATAGCCAAGCATATGCATTCTGGCAGCAACACCACGAACAAGAGCTGCTGTTCGGCCGTTTTCTTTGCCAACGGGCTGAAGATGATTTAAATCCACCTTCACGGGACGATATCCCTGCGAGTAAATATTTACCATGCTATCATCCCGGGGCGAAACGGCCGCAACCGTATCGTGGTCGATAGAAGCAGCCATCACCTTACCGTGATTATGGTCGGTATGGTTGCCAAGCAGCTCTACCCTGCCGGGGGCACTGACCATCAAAGTTTTTTCGGCATCCGGGAACTGATCAAGATGCCACTCCAAAAGCGTTATGTACCTTTCCCTCTGCTTGGTCAGCACATTTGAATCGTCTCCATAAAGCAGACGAAACTTTGTATCGCCCTCTCCATTGTTTATGACGTTCATCAAGTCTTGCGTGCGCATCGCGTTTCTCATTTAATGTAATTTATTTTGCCAAAAGCTTAAAAAGGTTGCTAAACCTTTTTCATTTAATTCCTCAAGCATTTTGCTAAAGTTGTCTTGATTCAACTCTTTTTCCCCGATAATGAAGCGTGCGATTTCCTCATCAAAGAACCTGCCCAAGACCATTTGCATCGCTTCCACTTCTTGTTCCTGGCTAAAGGTCAGAGCCTTGTGCGCAAAGGGCATGACAAGGGCATTTTGATATAAATCAATCTGCTCTTTTACAAGGGCAATAGAAGGGTCGGAATATTTGACTTGAAAATCTACCGTATCAATGCCAGGATAAGGGCTACCGCCGGTAATGAGGCTGGTGCGGATAAATTCACGGCTCTCACTGCTCTTTGTCTTGCGCCAAGTGCCGTCTCCGTCAAAAACATAGTCCACGTTTTCAAGACCGTTGGCTGCCAGAATCGCGCCTTCCTCGGTGAATAGATAATCCACCCACCTGAGAGCAAGTTCGGGATTGGCGCAGGCGCTGGTAATAGCAAAGGTACCTGTCTGAATACTTGAAGTGATGGGACGATACGCTTGTTTTCCTTGAAAAAAGAAGGGGGGCAACAGTTCATAGTCACTTAACCACTGCTGTGGGAACAGATAGCCAACCGACGGCGTTAAGATGATGCCGTAGAGCTGCGCAGCCTTTTCCTTGGTAACAATACGCAGAGAATCTGCCGTTCGGAAGCCTGAAGGGTCAAGCAAGCCCTGCTGGTAGAGACCGCGCATATATTCAAGAAAAGCGTAAAACTGCGGATGATTTGCCATGTGTTCTACCTGCCCGTTCTCATCAAGGTACAGGTTAAAATCGTTGGCAACAATACCAAACAAATGTGCCAGATGCTTTATATCATATGGGCCCAAAAACCCTAGTGGAATTTCATCTTTCTTGCCGTTGGCGTTTGGATCTTTTTCTTTGAAAGCAAGCAGCACTTGGGTTAACTCTTCCTGGTTGGTGGGCGCTTTCAGCTTTAACCGCGTTAGCCAGCTTTGATTAACCCACATATAATTTACCGTAGGGATGCTGGATAAAAACGGAAGCGCGCCAATACGTCCGTCGGGAAGAGTGATTGCCTCCAAGGCGCCCGGTGTTTCTTGAATGGCTTTCCAGGCATTGGGGGCATATTCTTCAAGTAAAGGACCTAAGTCGATAAGCACGCCTTTTTTAAGCAGATCAATTGTCTCTGCCGGCGTTAAAGCGGCTTTGAATAATACATCTGGTAATTCTGTTCCGGCCTGATAGTTATTTTTTTCCTTGGTCCACTGCCCTATATCACTCGATTGATTAAAGGTTAGCGCTATACCTGTCTTTTCTTGCATACGCTGAAAAAACAAGTTGGTGCTCCACTCCCGATAGAGCGCTTCGGGTTCATAGCCGGCAAAGGTTAGGCTGGCGCCGGCTTCTGTAAAAGAGAAGGAAAATATGATTATAAGCGCCAATATAGCGGCAAAGCATCGTTTCATCATCTAAAAACCTCCATTTCGTTATATTATACACAACATAGACAATGGTTGCTACCATTAAACTTTACGAAAGCGGGTAGAATCCTTATAATGGGAATAAGTCGCTATTTAAAGGAGGAATCAGTTATGAAACAATGGCGTGTAGGTATTATCGGCGCAACCGGCATGGTCGGCCAGCGCTTTGTTCTGTTGTTACACAATCACCCCTGGTTTAAGATCACCTGCCTTGCCGCGAGTGCACGCAGCGCAGGGCAAACCTACCAAAGCGTTCTTGAGGGGCGCTGGGGTATGGAAGAAGAAATCCCCCCATCCGTCGCAGATATGACCGTTTACAACGCAGAGGATATTGAAGTCATCGCTCCCCTGGTTGATTTTGTCTTCTGCGCCGTTTCCCTTGAAAAAAGTAAAACAAGGGAACTGGAAGAAGCGTATGCGCGGGCAGGTATTCCTGTTGTAAGCAATAACTCTGCCTGCAGGGGTTTAGAGGATGTGCCCATGATTATTCCGGAAATCAATGCCGAGCACTTTCGCGCAATTGAAAAGCAAAAAGAACGCTTGGGCGGCAAGGGCGGTTTTATCGTGGTCAAACCCAACTGTTCCATTCAAAGCTATGTTCCGGCCCTTCACCCGCTTAGGCACTTTGGCATCGAAAAAATCAGTGTATGCACATACCAGGCCATCAGCGGCGCCGGAAAAACCTTTGAAACCTGGCCCGAAATGGTGGATAATGTCATTCCCTATATCGGCGGTGAAGAAGAAAAAAGCGAACAAGAGCCCCTTAAAATCTGGGGTCACATACACGACGGCGTCATTCAAAACGCACAGTTGCCGCTTATCAGCGCCCAATGCTTAAGGGTACCCGTAACCGATGGACACATGGCCGCCGTGAGCGTCTCTTTCCGCAACAAGCCCACCAAGGAGCAAATCCTTGAGAGCTGGCAGGATGCGCGCACCTTGCCGCAGGAGTTGGAGCTACCAAGCGCCGCCAGCCCCTACCTGAAGTATTTCGAAGAAGACAACCGTCCCCAATCTAAACTCGACCGGGACCTTTCAAACGGCATGGGCATTTCTATCGGCCGTTTGAGGGAAGACAAGATTTTTGACTACCGCTTTGTGTGCCTGTCTCACAATACCTTACGAGGGGCGGCCGGCGGCGCCGTTGAAACCGCTGAGCTTTTGTGCAAGCTCAACTATATCAAAGGAGGCAATGACGCATGAAACCAGCTCTATTTAAAGGAACAGCTACCGCGATAGTTACCCCTTTTTCACAAGACGGCGGCATCGACGAAGAGGCTCTGCGCAAACACGTAAACTTCCAGCTTGAAAACGGTATTCAAGCGCTCATCGCTTGCGGAACCACGGGCGAGCCGCCCACCATGAACGCAGATGAATGGGCAAAAACCGTTCAGATTGTCGTGGAAGAAGTAAAAGGCAGAGTGCCCGTGATTGCCGGAACAGGCGGAAACAATACCGCAGCCGTCATCGCCGACGCGAAAAAAGCTAAAGAACTTGGCGCGGACGGCCAGCTCTGCGTGACCCCCTACTACAACAAAACCACCCAAGACGGTTTGGTTGCCCACTACGAGGCAATTGGCAAAGAAAGCGAGCTGCCCATTATCGTCTATAATGTGCCCGGCAGAACGGGCCTTGACATTCAGCCTGCCACCATCCAAAAGCTTACCTCCATCCCAAATGTAGTGGGCGTTAAGGAAGCTTCCGGCAACGTTGCCCACGCTTCCGATA
Organism: uncultured Oscillospiraceae bacterium; assembly: GCA_964346155.1. GTDB lineage: Bacteria > Bacillota > Clostridia > Christensenellales > Aristaeellaceae > DTU024. The sequence goes on along the minus strand of CAYFTJ010000033.1, from coordinate 12,499 downwards.
TGTTGGTAGCTAGCGACAAGTCCATCGCCTTCTATTCGGGTTCGGACGAAGTGAACGTTCCGCTGATGAGCGTCGGGTTCCAAGGGGCCATTTCCGTTCTTGCAAACGTAGCGCCCAAAGAAACCTGTGCCATGATCAATTCAGCCCTTGAAGGCGACTACCAAAAAGCCGGCCAATTGCAGCTGGACTATCTCCCCCTCATTCGTCTGTTATTTGTAGAAGTCAATCCCATTCCGGCAAAAGCCGCTCTTGCCTTAATGGGCAGGATTACAAACAGCCTGCGCTTGCCCCTTGTTCCCATGAGCCAAGGCAATCAGGACAAGTTAAAGAATGAACTTGAAAGGATGGGCCTGCTATGACAAACATCCTTTTATCGGGCGCTTGCGGGCGGATGGGCAAAGAAGTCGCCCGTCTTGCAAGCGAATATGACTGCCATATTCTCTGCGGCGTTGACTCTACCGGCCAAAGCTATGGCGATTTTCCTGTTGTCGCTTCCTTTGACGAGGTTCATTGCGACTACGATGTTCTTATCGATTTTTCATTGGCCAAAGCTTTTGAGCAGGTGATTGCGCATGTTCAATTATCAAAAAAACCTGCCATCCTCTGCGCGACAGGCTATTCAAAGGAGCAGGAAGAATTGATTCAAAAGGCAGCCGAAATCGCACCTGTATTCCGCTCAACCAATATGTCAAAGGGCGTGTATGTATTAAACCAGCTGGCAGCGCTTGCCAAGCGCCTTTTGCCCGAAGCCGATATTGAAATTGTCGAAGGTCACCACCGTATGAAGGCGGACGCCCCAAGCGGCACCGCCATGACCTTGTTACACACGCTAACCGACAACAAGACCAACAACGTCTTTGGCCGCGGCCCACAAAGCGGCAAACGGCAAAAGGGCGACATCGGCGTTCATGCGGTCAGGGGCGGTTCAGTCGCTGGCGAACATGAGGTGTTTTTCCTGTGTGACGAAGAATACATCACCTTAAAGCACAGCGCCCAAAGCCGCAGCGTGTTTGCGCACGGTGCCCTGTCTGCAGCCAAATTCATGAAAGAGCAAGACCCTGGCCTTTACGGTATGCAGCACTTGTTTAATTAATACTAATCTCAGTTTAAAGTAGCGCATAGATTGTAGGGAATTTTTTGATTTGGCAAAGCTTTGTGAAGGAAGCATAGCGGCGCTATGTTGACTGAGCAAAGCAAAGACAAATCGGAAAAGGCACACAAGATAAAGCTGATTTAGGCTGAGATTAGTATAAAGTAACTATGCAACCAAAAACAGCCGCCCCGTAAAAGGGCGGCCGTTTTGTTTACTTAAAGCGAGTAATATCCCCACAGCGATAGCGCAGAAACCGCAATCCAAAAAATTCCATAGTACAGAACAAAGTAAACAGGTGATTTGCGTTTTTTTTCCTTCATTTGCTTATATTCATAGTAATGCGAGGAGTCTTTGGGCCTTCTCAATGCGGTAGCAAAAGTGATCACGCCGTAAAGGGCATAGGTGAAAATATCAAAAAATCCTGTTTGCGAAATTACACTAAGCAATCCAACTCCTGTAAAAATAAGGCCAACCACAAAGGCGCCGTCGCTTAGGGCACGCAGGTTAGCCTTTAAAGGGTACGAGAAATCAAAACCCCTATATGAACTTATCAGGTACACGAAAACGGCGGCTATCACCGCCGTAATCAATTTTACGATTTTTGCTTTACTTTGCATTGAGTTCCTTTTGATAGCGCTCAAATTCCTGCTGGTTGCAGCGGACAAAGTGTCCGGGCAAGATTTCACGAAAGCTGGGCTTATCCACCGAATAGTCATGCTTTTCAAGTGGGTCATACTTGACGCGCTTACGCTGACGCTCGTACAAGGGGTCAGGCAACGGAATAGCCGAAAGCAGAGACTGGGTGTAAGGATGCAACGGGTGGCGAAAGAGCTCATCAGAAGTGGCAAGCTCCACCAAATGGCCGTAATACATAACACCGATACGATCGGAGAAATACTTCACCACCGACAGGTCATGGGCAATAAACAGCACCGTTAAACCAAGCTCCTTACGCAAGCGGTTCAACAGGTTAATCACCTGCGCTTGAATGGAAACGTCCAGGGCAGATACCGGCTCATCGGCAATAATCAGTTCGGGTTCCATAATAACGGCACGGGCAACACCGATACGCTGACGCTGTCCGCCCGAAAACTCGTGCGGGTAGCGGCTTGCGTGCTCACGCACAAGGCCTACGGTTTCAAGAATTTTATATACCTTTTCATCGATAATGGCTTTGTCTTTCTCTCCCGCGATCACCAGACCCTCGGAGATGATCTCATGCACCGTCATACGGGGGTCAAGGGAGGCAATGGGGTCCTGGAAAATCATCTGGATCTGTGTAGTCAGACGGGTTTTCTTAGCAAGCTCTTTGTCGTGCTGATAATTACGTTTGACTTGTTCAAGCTCTTCTCCATGAGCGCTTTCAAGCAGGGATTGGTACTTTTCCTCTACTTCGGCAAGTTTCCTTTCCGCAAATAATTTATCACAATTTTCATGGTCAATTTTGCCCTGTCGTATTTCCCCTTTAAGCTGGGCAATTCTTTCCTTAATCCTTACTTTTTCATCAGCGTCTGCCCCAAAAAATTGCTTTCTCAAGGAAGATATCTCTTTTTTTCTTGCCATGGGACCGGAAGCAATACGAGCGCCCTTGTAATAAATTTCGCCGGAAGTAATGTCATACAGCTTTATAATGGAGCGCCCCGTGGTCGTCTTGCCGCAGCCCGATTCACCAACCAAGCCAAAGACTTCGCCGGGCATCACATCAAATGATACATCGTCCACTGCTTTGGTGGCGCCAAAATACTGGCAAAGGTTGCGCACGCTAAGAAGCGGTTCCTGCTGACGGTTTAATTTCATGTCACTCATCCTGTGCAGCCTCCAATCTTTCCTTCATTTTGCGCACCCTTTCGGTGATAACAGCAGGTCGCTCTACCTTAGGCGCATCGGGATGCAACAACCATGTCGCAGCCCAGTGGGTGGGCGTGATATCAAAACACGGCGGATGCTCTTCAAAGTCTATCTGCATGGCATACTTGTTACGGTCTGCAAACGCATCGCCCTTGGGCGGATAAATCATGTTGGGCGGCGTGCCGGGAATAGCCTCCAATTCGTCCTTGGTTTCAAGGTCGGGCATGGAACCAAGCAGCGCCCAAGTGTAAGGATGGGCGGGTTCATAGAACACTTCTTCTGCCGTTCCATATTCAACAATCTTGCCGGCGTACATAACGGCAATGCGGTCGGCCATGTTGGCAACCACACCCAGGTCATGAGTAATAAAGATAATGGATAGATCACGCTCTTTTTTCAACTTGTTGATCAGCTCCAAAATCTGCGCCTGGATGGTCACGTCAAGGGCCGTGGTGGGTTCATCACAAATGAGGATGTCGGGGTTGGCCGCCAAGGCAATAGCAATAACGATGCGCTGGCGCATACCGCCCGAAAACTCAAAGGGATATTGGTTGTAGCGCCTGTGCGGCTCGGGAATCCCTACCTCTTCAAGCAGCTTAATGGCTTTAATTTTGGCGCTTGCGGGCGTCACTTCATAAGCCATGGCCGCCGCGTTGTCTTGCAGGTAGTTTACCAATATCTTCGCTTTATCGTACTTGGATTCCGTCTGTGATTTACGCAGCCTTTCTGCATAGTTTTCTTTGAGCCTTTGCATCAACAACATCATGTTGTCTTTTAATAAATCAAAATCCACAATGGTCGGCGCAACAGGCGTATAGGTAATAGGCTTGCCCTTTTGGCGGCGCCTTTCAAGTTTTCCAAGCTGAGCATCGTATTTCCTTTGGCGGGCAGCATTGTTCTTTTTGCCGTCGTGCAGCTGTGTTATAAAGTGACGCATGGAACCGGAGAAGGTGCTGCAAGCGCTGTCTTTCACGGTAGCCAAAGAGTCGATGGTGCTATCAATCACGCTGCACAGCGGTGCCACTTTGCTTTCATACTCTTCAACGCTGCTGTTTCCAAGCTGTCGCCTTGCTTCATCTATCGCTTCAATAGCAGCCTGGCAACGCCTGTCAAACTCCGCGTCGTTATACTCAAGGGCTTTTGCCACGCGGCCAAGGAACTCTTTTTGAAAATTGCTTTCAAATTCCTGCCTGTACCTTTGATGGGCTTCTTTGGTATTTTCCACCGTTTCGCCCTTGGCCTTTTGATAGGCAATGGCCATAAAGTCGGGTTCTTCCTTTTCAAGGGCCTTGTTAATGGCTTCGTATAGATAGGCATAATCAAGCTTTAACTGCTCAATGGTATCTTTTTTGTGCTTAGGCAGGGCTGCGGCTATGGACCGGGCTTTTTCATCGGTTAACACATAAGGGTTAAAGCTGTCTTGAATGGTTTTGGCCATGTTCTTTAATCGCTCTTGCGGGCGGTCAAAGGCGTTCCTTTCAAGCAGGAACAGACCATAACGCAGGTGTTCCTGAGCTTCAAGGGCCCTGTCACGGCTGTTAAAGTAAGGCTGTTCGAGGATAATCAGTTCCTTGGTCAGTTTGCCGAAGTTTTCACAGGCTTTTTTTGCAAGCTCCGCTTCGGCAGGCTGGCTTTCAACCATGGCTTTTTCAAGCAGTGCCATCTTGCTTTCATATTCTTTTTTGCTGGAACGCTGGCGGGCCTTTCCTTTTAAAATCATAGCCTCGGTCAGCTGTTTGCCCACTCTCATAATGGGGTTTAGGCTGGACAGCGGGTCCTGGAAAATCATGGCGATCTTATCGCCGCGCAGGCGGTAAAAATCGTCTTCGGTAATTTTTAGAAGGTCTTGGCCGTCATAGAGAATTTCCCCACCCTCGGTAATGGCGTTACCGGCGGAAATACCCAGAATCGCCTTTGAGGTAACCGACTTGCCCGAGCCCGATTCGCCGACAATGGCCAGCGTTTCGCCTTTGTGCAAATCAAAGCTGATATCTCGTACGGCCTGCAGCTTGCCCGATACCGTACGGAAGGAAATGCGCAGGTTGCGCACCTGAAGTTTCTTTTCCATTATTCTGCCCCCCTCAGTTGCGGGTTAAACGCATCCCGTAGTCCGTTACCAAATAAGTTAAAGGATATCTGAAGCAAGGAAATGAACAGCGCAGGGAAGAAGATAATAAAGGGATTTGTCGATAATTGATCACGGCCATTGGCCAGCATAGTTCCCACACTGGTCATGGTGGAAGATTCAAGGTTGACAATGCCAAGATAGGTTAAGCTGGACTCCGTAAAAATAACACCGGGAATAACCAGAATAGATCCGGTAATGATGGTGCCCAGGGAATTGGGGAATATGTGCTTAAACATCAGCCTTGCATCGCTTGCGCCCAAAGTTCGGGCAGCCAGTACATATTCCTGGTGCTTAAAGCGGTAAAACTGCATACGCACACGGCCGGCCATGCCCAGCCAGCCCGTCAATACAAAGGCAAACAATAAGCTTGGTATCGCGCCCACTTTACTGCTTAAATGCAGCTGGAAAAGCGTTGTGACAACTATAAAGGGCAAACTGCCTAATATATCGCTTATGCGCTCCATAAACAAATCAACCCAGCCGCCATAATAGCCTTCAACAGCACCGTATAAGGCGCCGATGGTCAGGTTCAGAGAGCTAACGAATATGGCAAGCATAAAAGAGAAGCGTGCTGCTGTAGCCAGGCGGGTAAAAATATCCTGTCCCCTGGAGTTGGTCCCCATCACAAAGGAAGGTTCAAACCCATAACGGTATTGGAAGTAGTTGTACTTGGATACGCGCACAACATAGCCCCTTGCCTGGCTGGTACCTGTAATACGGGCATAAGCAAGCGGTTTTTCCGGGTCATTGTCGGCCGCTATTCTCAAGCTTTGATAGCTTGTGTCTTCAGGTGTGGTGGTGCGGTAAATGGGCTGATACTCTCCATCTTTAGTCAGTGTTGGCACACCCTTTTTATTGGCTTTATACCAAATATTGGCATCGGACTGTTTGGCATCGGTAATGGCGGGAAAGATCACCTGGATATTGTTAGCATTCTGCCAGGCTTGGATGTCCTCATATTCCGCGGGAGTCAGGGTCAAATACATCATCCCGATTCTATAGTATTCGTCAGTCACAACATCGTAGTAGTTGTTTTGTTTTCTGCCGCTGGTAGCGTCCTGGTAAGGTTCACTACTTGAAACAATGGGGTCAAGGCCAGTTTCTACCCCAATGGCATGCAGGATATTGTAGTCGTTTTCGTTAATCGTTCTCTTTTTGGTACCGTCACCAAAAAGCCAGGCCATGGCTTTGCTTCGCGGCGGCAATTTGGAATAGTTGATGTACATGGTATCTGTTAAAGCCAAGGAGTAATTGGTTTCACAAAACATGGGTACCAAAATAGCATATAGTACCAAGAATATGATGATAAAAAACGCTACCACAGAAGCCTGGTTGCGGCTAAAGCGCATCAAAACGTCTTGAAAATAACTGATGGGTTTGGTTTCAAACTTTTTATCATGCATGCGCCCTTCCATCGGTACAAAGGCAAACTTTTCCTTTGGGATGTTGGGATATTTTCGATTGTTTTTCGTCATCATTTCTTACTCCCCATTCGAATCCTCGGGTCAATAAACCCGTAGCTCAAGTCGATAACAATACCGCTTGCAAGGCCGATAATCGTATAGAAAGCGGACAGCAACAGGAAAAAGTTATAGTCAGGCGGCGTCGAGCCAAGAGACCTGACATAAAGAGGCCCAACGCCGGGAATGCCGAAAATATTCTCAATAATCAGGGAACCGGAAATAATACCGATAAATTCACTCAGAATCATCGGAAAAATGGGCACCATGGCATTGCGCAGGGCATGGCGTACGGTGGTCTGCGTCTTGGTTAAGCCTTTGGTGCGGGCGAGCAGGAGGAAATCACTGGTTAAAACCTCTGTCAGTTCCGCGCGGGTATATCGGGTTAAATAGGCGACGGTGCCAAAGCCCAGGGAAAGGATGGCAGGCACCAGGGATACAAAGGTTTTCCAAGAAAAATAATCATAGCCCGCCCTCATCTGGAAGGGAAACCACTGCAATTTAAAGCACAGGAAGTACTGTACCAGAAAAGCATACACATAGCTTGGTACCGATACAAAAATCATAACGGCCGTTGAAATAAAGTGATCCTGCCAGGTATTCTTTCTAAGCGCCGCGTAGATACCGAAAATAAGACCAAGCGGTACAGCAAAAAGCATAGTATACACGTTGACCAGCATAGTGGCAGGCATTTTCTCCAGGAAAATTTTCATAACATCCTGCCCCACATACATCATTTCGCTCACGCCCCAGTCCATCCCGATAAGAGACCGGCGTACGAAAATGATGTACTGTTCAATCAGGGGCTTGTTATAGCCAAGCGCCTCTCTTCGCATTTCGATAAGCGCCATGTCCTTGCCAAACTGTTCCGCAGGTTTTGAAGGAAGCAGTTTGACCAAAACAAAGCAAATTGAAATGCCGATGAGAAACACCATCAACATCAGCCCGATACGTTTCATTACATATTTTAGCATAGGATCCACCTTTTCTTTGGATTTTGCTTTATGAGCGCTGCGCTTGTTATTCGCAGCGCTCATAAGGCAAAGCGAACATCTACCCGCACTGGTGTGCTTTTACTAACAAGAAACCACGACAAACAACTTGGAAAACGCTGATTTTGAGTTACAATGCCGCCTTTTTTCACAAAAGGCGGCAAGGCGCTTTCACAGCGCCGGGGAAGAGGCTTGTGCCCCTTCCCCCTGGCAGTTGATAATGATTACTTGTAGTTAAGGATGCCGCCGTGTTCTTTGACAAACGCATCCCATTCGGCGTCGGTGTAGTTGTAGGTCATGTACCTGACACCGCCGCGGCCCATGGGGAAGATTTCGTCTTCAGTGTAGTACTCGATCTTCATGCCCTTGAGTGCTGCGGAAGCATCACCCATCAGCGGGATGAAGTGGTAGTTCTGAAGAACGGCGTTTTCAAGCGCGCCCAAGATGGAGATACGGCGCTCGGCCATACCCTCTTCCTTGTTGTCCGGATAAGCGGCGGAAACGGTTTCGCCGGTTTCCTTATTCACTAAGTTCACTTGCTCACCGGAGAGAGCATACCACCAGTCGCTGGCGGAAGCAGTGTAGACAACGCCGTCAACAGCGATATCAACCATGGCGGTCGTAGAATCCCAAGAGCTGTCATACTGGTAGGTGGGGCTTACATATACCTGGAACAGGCCGTAAGGATCAAAGGTAGAACCGGTCCAGCCCACGCCAAAGAGCATGTCAACCTGGTTGGTACGCAGAGCAGTGCCAAAGTTGTTGCCCAGGGTGCCGTCGCGTTCAAAGGTCAGCTTGCCTTCCAGCTTGGTGCCCTTCACGGCTTCAGTGTAGTTGTTCACGATGAAGTCGTAGCCAGCGTTGTAGAACGCACTGGTCATGTTGGGGGTACCGATGAGGATTTCGACCACATCGTCTTCATCCATCAGACCTTCGGCAATGGCGATGTCATAGGCAGCGTCAAAGTTTTGCTTGGCCATTTCGAGGTTGTAGCCGGTCAGGGAATCGATGGCATCATCCAGGGTGGCATAGGTCTTGCCTTCGCCTACCTCATCGGTCAGGCCCCAGAAGTCAACAACGGTCTGCTTGGCAACTTCGGTGTTGCGATAGAAGGTAGCAGTTTCAGGGTCAGCAACAATTTGGCCGCCGTACAGCGCGAAAGCAGGCTGGTTGGTGGGGCTGGTTGCTGCGCAGAAGTCGGCGCGGTTAAGGCCAAGGCTCATACCAATACGGAATTCCTTTATGGTCAGGATGGTCTTGTTCTTGTTTTCGCCGGCAGCTTCCTGGTTAGCTTTCAAAGCTTCCATGTCGGGGTTGAATACCATCGCAAAGACAGAGTCACCCTCGGAGTAGTAGGTAAAGTCAGAGGTGCCGTACTCGACCATATCGTCGCGCTGCAGTCCGTAAGCGTCCAGTTGGCCGGCCAAGAACATTTCAAGGCGGGTAGCGGGCTCGGCAACATACTGGGTAACCATGCGGGTGGTCTGATAGCTGTTTTCACCAAAGATGTTGGCTTCATAACCAAACCAGTTTTCGTTCTTCACAAGAACGATCTGTTTGTCAGGCTGGAATTCAACCAGCTTGTAGGGACCATAGGACATGGTGGTTTCAAGGCTGGTACCATAGTTGTTGGTATACACGCCGTCCTCTTCCTTGCCGCACTTCTCATACAGTTCCTTGTTGACAAGGTAGTCGGAAGTGAAGGAATACAGCAGGTAAAAGCCGGACAGGGGCTTTTCAAGGATGACAACCAGTTCGGTGTCACTCAGAGCCTTAACACCAAGCTTCTCGGGATCCATTTCGGGATACTGATACTTGGCATACAGTTCGTCAAGGGCATATTCTTTCTTGCCCGCTTCGTCTGCCCAGGTGATGTATTCGCCGCCTGCGCCGACGGTGTAGAACTCATACAGTTCTTTAAAGGTCAGGGGAGTTTCGACAATGCCGCCTTCGGCAGCGCCGGTCCAGGCCTTGGCTTCAAAGTCATAGGTATCACCAAAGGAATACTCCCAGTCAAGATAGCCCTTCTCTTCGCCAATCTGTTCGATCAGTTCCTCAATGGTTTCAACGCCTAAGAGTTCCATGTAGCTACGAACAGATGTGTCGGCAGTAGTACCCTGTTTGGCAAACAATTCGGCGTTGGTAACAACCATGTTGCCGGTGTACATACCGTCTGCGCGGTGGTTCTGGGCCTTGGAGTCCAGCAGCAAACGCCAAGAATCGACATAGTCATTGGCAGTGATGGGGGTGCCATCTTCCCACTTCAGGTCGTCACGCAGGGTGATTTTCCAGGCGCGGGCAGAGGTTTTTTCTTCGGTGGGGTTGCCATCGGCATCCGCAACGAATTCGGGAATGTTCCACTCTTCGCCAACATAGTCGGCAGTCACGTCCTCGGGCTCGCCTACGGCAGCCAGGGGCTTGAGCTGGTAGCTATCACCTTCTTCATTGTAATCGAAGGTATAGAACGAAGTGGAAATCCAGTCCAGTACTGCGGTATTGTCCGTATTTGTCTGGTTCTGGAAGGGGCTCCAGTTGGTGGGGAAGGACGAAAGGGCACTGTTGTAAGTATATTCGGCCTTAGGTTCCTCAGCCAACACGGAAGGGATTGCGACAGCCAGCAGCATAACTGCGGCCATCAGCAGAGCAGTAAATTTCTTCACTATTGATTCCTCCTTTATTATTTGAGCTTTGCTCTATTGTATTATTTTACCCTAAATTGGGCACAATTGCAAGTAAGGATTGCATAGGGCTTGTCTTTTGCCTACAATCCCAAATAATCCTTAATTAAAGAGGGAAAGTAACTATGTACTTCATAAACAATTTGATCTATCCCATAGATTGTCAATTTAATTCCTTTTGCTTCGCATAGTTCATGAAGTTTTTTATCGTTTCTGGCACTTAAATTCGAAGATGTATGACAGCATATTATTTCTTCAATATCAGTAATATCAAGCCCCGTTTTAGTCGTATCCAAACACTTTTCAATATCTTCTTTCAGTTTAGTAAATATCGGTTTAGACTGCTCGGTCGTGTATGCAACAAACACATACTTCCCATTTTCTTTTCTAAAGTAGGTGTCTGGATTTCCAGGCGTTGTCTTGCCTGTTCCAGCTTTCATTCCATATCCGTGAACTGTACCGTGCCCTTTTTTCGATAGAAAAACATCACAAAATTCCTGAAACGGAGCAGGTGCCAGCTCCAAAATTTTTCTTTTTATATCTGTAATACTCGACATTTTTTACCTACTTTTTCTGAAAGTTTAATTTTTTCGATTTTCCAATCGCATCTTCAGCATTCTATACTCATAATAATTAAGGAAAGCAACTTCAATAGTTTTCTCTTGAATTCTAATTTACTTCTTAGTTGTCATCCTCTTGTTTGACAGTAATCTAGACAACAACCCTGTAATGGAGGAACGCCGCAGTTTCTCAAATTTCTGAACCCTGTTTTTCTCACAGAAACCCTATCGCCTGAGATAGCCTTTTATTGACTGTAATCCCTTTATTTTTATTAATTGCAAAAAGTAACTGGTACAAATTTCCTTTATAACGGAAACCTTATCCAATTTCCTCTTTACAGATGATTATAGTTCTCATTATATCCTTACCTTAATTGATACCTTGTACTTCTCCCACTACCAGAAACCGTGATGTATTTATTGTCTATCAAGTTCTTCATCAGCCTCAAGACCTTGCTTTTATTAAACCCGGTCGCTTCAGCTATTTCACTACTAGATAAAAGCATCCCGCCCCTCAGAGCATCAATCACTTTAGATTCATCGTTTGTTGTTTTATACTGTGCCGTTTTTATCGGAAGCTCAATCGTTATACTTTGATCAAGTATTGTATATATCGGTTTGATTTCATATTTCTTGTACGCATCATTGATACGCCTGATTCCCGTTCCAAGGGTCTCTATCAGCCCGAGCCTAAAGAACAAGTTCCCAATGACGGGATTTTTTAAGATTGAAATCATACCATTAAGATAATTTTCCTTAGACAGACCATAGGGAAGGCCACCCGGAGAAGATATTTCGATTTTTTCTTTATGCATAGCAATCCTAACATGAGCATTTATATCATAATCTCGGTGAACCAGAGCATTCGCAAGCGCTTCTCTAAAAGCCTCTTCAGGTATTAACTCACGCTTTTCTCTTAGCGTCCCCTCAATCACTTCATATTGGTAGTATTTTCTGTACATTTCCAATGCCTTATCGTACTGTTCAAGAATAGATTTCTTATGTATTGTTTCTCTATCCAGTATTTGGTTAATTGTATCTCCAAACCGAACGATATCAATACCAAAGAAATTGTTTTGATCAGCAAATATAGCGGCTGCGTTGTTATATTCCATGTTTTTTGTATGGAAACCTAATGAGCGAAGTATATCAGTATCCAGGGCACTTATTTTTAAAACATTTTTTAATTTTTCTTCCAGATAGGTGAAGTTCAGCTCCCTTTCCCCCGATGGAAGTTGGTCGTAAAATAGATTGGAACCTTCCAGCACCAAGCGTCTTAGTTCAAGCGGATCAACTTCAATAGTGGCCGTATCACTCCGCCTGTATGCTTTTGCTTTATAAAAATATGGTTTGAACTCCCCTTCAAAAACCTTAAGTTCTATTACATCCTCTTTACGAATATTCATGACAAAATTCGGTCTGGGGCTGATACTATCGTTGATTTTATTCTCAATATCTAAACAGGCTTTTTTCGCATCACGAATGCCTAAGATATTGCCCTCATCATCAATTCCGAACAGAATGATACCGCCGTTAAAATTCGCAAACGCACTAACGGTTTTCAAGAATGTATTTGTAACATTTTCCTTGAATTCTAAATTTTTTCCTTCTTTCATTGCGCCACCTCCTGAGGTTATTATATAAAAACCGCAACGCAAATGCAACGAAAACTTTTTCGTTGCATTATTGTGTCGCTCTTGCAACGAAAACAATTCAAAAAGGAAATTTCTTTCCTCCTTA
>CAYFTJ010000032.1:6931-17551 GCA_964346155.1 uncultured Oscillospiraceae bacterium | reverse complement strand
TTTGCCAAACAGAAAAATTCGCTGCGATAAAGAGGCTATTCTAAAAGTGACATAGATAAAAGACAACTTAAAAGCACCCGGCCTTTTTCTGGTCGGATGCTTTCTTATGCTGGTGCCGAAGTTATTTTTCTTCCTCTTCTTCAGGCAGCTTATACGTTTCCGAAAGCTCTTTGACCATATTCTGGTAGGAGCGGTCTTTTTGCTGGACACCGGCGAGATAGGTGTAAAGAAACAACACACCTATTGTAAAGGATTATACCAATATTTTCCAGTGGCATTTTTGGCGGTCTCTTTTCAGGCGCTTCTTCCATTGTATGAAAAAACCAAAAATGGTATACTGTACTGGATAAAATGGGGAGGTGTTCCGTTAGGTTTTGGCTGTGCGCAAGGGGCTGAAAAGCACCGGGAAACAAGAAAAACCGGCCAGGCAGAAACTTTTACCTTTTCCGTTTTAACTTGGGCTCACCAACAATCAAAGTGGCCTTGCTTAGCTGCCGCATGATTGGCAGGCGCAAAGCCCAAACATTACACGCAAGGAGCAACCATGACCGAACTAATTCTAATTCGCCACGGCCAAACCCTGGACAATGTCCGCCATTGCTACGGCGGCTGGCGGGACGTTGGTCTCACCGAAGAAGGCGTGGCGGAAATTATCCGCTTTAAAGAAGAAGGCCGTTACGATGGCATTGAGCCCGACCACTTTTTATCCAGCGACTTAAAGCGGGCGACCGAAACGGCCGAGCTGCTTTTTCCCGAACAGCCCTTTTTACAGTCTCCCGCTTTTCGGGAAATGGGCTTTGGCGAATTTGAAGGCTTAACTTATGAGGAACTGAAAGACGACGAGCGTTACCAACAATGGATTGGCGATGAAGAGGGCAACTATGTAACCCCCGGCGGGGAAAGTAACCGGGGCTTTACCAAGCGGGTGCTCTATGGCTTCAAAAGGCTGCGGGAGCTTGAAGGCTCGGTGGTGCTGGTATGCCACGGCGGGGTGGTGTATGAAATCATGCATCATTTATTTCCTGAAGAAAACAAAACCCTGTTTGAGTGGCAGCCCCAAAACGGGCGCGGCTATCGGGTGTGCCTCAACACCCTGACTTACGAGGTTATCTAAGGTGACATTGCCGTCTGCGCTGGGCTTGATAGCCCTTGCCGGCCTTTTAATACCGGCTGTTTATGCTTCTATTGCCCACCGCAAATATCAAAGGCTATTAAGGGGCATTCCTGTTCGTGTTTTGGTAAACGGCACCCGGGGCAAAACCACCACCACCCGGCTCATTCACGCGGGGCTTGTGGAAGCCGGCTATAAGGCGCACGCCAAATCCACGGGCTCTGAGTCCGCCACATTGGATGAGCGCCTGAATGCCCTGCCATTGGAGCGCAAACAAAGCTTTGTGTCCGTGGGCGAAGTGGTAGGCTTTATCGAGGAGGCGGCCAGGGCGGGCTGCAAGGCTGTGGTGGTCGAGTGCATGGCCGTGCGCCCCGACCTGCAAAAATCGCTGGCCCGGTCCATTCTAAAACCCACGCATACCGTGCTTTTAAACGACTATGTGGACCATGTGGACGCCATGGGCCATACCCGCTTTTCCACCGCCAAGGCGCTGCTGGGCTGCGTAACAAAAGAAAGCAAGGTGTTTGCGGGAGAAGACTTTACCGTTCAAAAACAGGGCTTTATCACGGCGCCAACTGCTACAGAAGAAGACAGCCAAGGCTTTCTGTTTCCGGCCCACCCTGTTTGTGTGGGAGCTGCTCTCAAGGTATTGGAAAGCCTGTCCATACCCAAAGAAAAGGCCCTTCAAGGCATGCGAAAGGCCAAACCCGACCGGGGCCTTATCGGTCCCTTTCAGATGGGCGGCACGGTTTTCCACAACCTTTTTGCCGCCAATGACATTTACTCCGCCCGCCAGCTGCTTGCGTCCTTGCCCAAAGGCATAGGCGCTGTATACAACAGCCGCTCCGACCGCAGCTACCGGACGCCTGCTTTTGCCAAGCTGTTAAAAGAACTGGGCATAAAGCAGGTGGCCATCATTGGCAGCGACAAAGAAAAGGCGCACAAAGCTTTTGCGGCCAAAGGCCTGGCTGCCAATATCCTTGCCCCAGAAGAAGTGCCGGCTTTTTTTGAAAGCTATAGCGATGTGGCCCTTCTTGGCAACATCAAAGGCGAGGGCGCGAAGCTTATCGCCCTTCTCCAAAAGGAAGATACAAACGATGGAAACTAATTTATTACCGATTTTGCTTTTGGGCGCCATTGCCGCCTATTTTTTGAACGAGTGGACCAGCGCCCTGATGGGCGACCTTGTGGCTGTGGGCATCTTAGCTGCCGCGGGCTTTGACAAAGCGCTGTATCTTGCCGTACTTGTCATTACCCTGCTAGACTATTTTCTTGTTCTGGGGCTTGAAAAGGTGTGGGTGCTCTATGGGCGCAGACGCATCGGGCTGCATATCCTTTTGTCCGTTGGCCTGTTTTACATTGGCACCTTGCTTGTTCCGGCACTGGGCAGCTATCAGGGTGGCTTGGGGCTTGCCTTATCGCTGGTGCCCGGATACCTCGCAAACGACAGCTATGACCAGGGATTATTAAAAACCCTGGGCCTGTGCGCCTTGTTCACTGCTCTTTTGCTCTTGCTTACACAGCTTATCTGAAAGGAGACGCTATGCAAATTATTTCTCAAATTATCGTGTTGGTGCTGCTTATGCTCTGCGGCTTTGTATCCAAAAAGCGGGGCTGGATAAGCGACGAAGGCATTAATGGGCTTAAACAGATGGTGTTATTATTTGCCTTGCCCAGCCTATCTTTTGTGAAATTGCAGGTGGATAAAGACCCGTTTATTATGAAAGACCTGATGGCCATGCTGGTTTTGGGCGGAGCGTTCATACTGTTGTTTGGCCTGATCGCCTACTTCATCTACCGAAAGGAGACAAAAGAGCGGCGGGCGGTCTTTACCGGCATGGCGATGTTTGGCAATCCCGGCTTCATGGGTTTTCCTTTAATCATCGCCGCTTTTGGGGAGGAGATGGTCATTTACGGCGTCATGTATGCGGCCGCCTTTAACCTGCTGATCTTCAGCGTGGGCGTGTCCCTGCTTAAAAAGGACGGGGTCAATCTCCTGTCGGTCCTTAAAACTCCCTCCATGGCGGCAAGCATTTTAGGGCTGCTGTTTTACCTGCTGGGTATTCGCCTGCCCTCGGTTGTCAATCAAACGATGGAATATTTAGGCTCGCTTACAACGCCGCTTGCCATGTTCATAATCGGGTCGGGGCTGACAGCGTTTCAGCCATCAAGCCTGAACGATAAGGGTCTGATGTTCGCGTGCCTCAACAAACTGGTTATAACGCCGCTGATCGCTATGGTGATTCTGCTTTTCCTTCCTGTATCAACTTCCGTTAAGATCATCATGTGCCTGCTTGTCGCGACGCCGGTTGCGTCCTCCTTTGGCATCATGGTGAAAAACTATGGCGGCGACGCGGCCCTGTCGGCGCAGGGTATCGCCTTTTCCACCCTGTTTTCAGGCGCCACCATTCCGATTTTGCTGCCCCTGTTTATGAGGGTGCTATGACCGCTTCACGGGCGGGCTTTACGACGGGCCTACGCTACGGCGGCGAAGAATTGCTTCTTGGCCTTTGCTTTGGTTTGTGCGCCATGCAAATCGGTATGGGGATGGCGCCGGCGGTGGTCATGTCCATCGTAGTGGGCGGACACTTGATTGAGCTGGGCTTTGTGCACGCTCTGTCTTTTGGCCTTTCTCCCTATGCGCCTATTTTATCAACGCTGCTGCTTGCCCTTTCCAACCTGCCCATCAGCCGGGCCGTGATGAAACGCATCAATAAAACGCCCGATATGGGCAAGCTTTTGTTGGCCTTCCGCTTGGATAAGCTATCAAGCGACCTGCTTCTTCGCAATAAAAAGCAGGCGGGCGACCCTGCTTTTTTGGCCGGCTGCCAGGCGGCGCTGTTCTTTGCGCAAATCATAGGCACGGTGATAGGCTGCCTTGTCTATGCCCTTTTACCCCCTTCCCTCATGCGGGTGGCGGGCTTTGCCTTCTTTTGCTACTTTGCGCAGGAAACCGCTCGCCGGTTTGTAGAGTTTCCTGCCGAAAACGAAAAAGAAAAGTACGCTCCTCTTTTGGTGCTTGCGCTATCGCTTTTTCTTACCCTGCTTTTGTCCCGCTGGATTCCCCAGGGCTATTCCGCCCTGCCTGCCATGCTGATCGCGGCCTTTGTCGTGGGGTGAAGTATGTACATCAGCCTTCTTATCATTGCCGTTATTATATATCTATCCCGTGTGATGTATGCTGTGCGCGAGCCCAAGCTCTTGGACGACAGCTACGTAAAGCGTGCGCTGAACAACCTGCCCTTTGCCGCCATCGGCGCCATGGTGCTGCCGGCCAGCCTGGCGCTTAGTGTATTTAGGCCGCTTTCGGGTATGCTTTGTTTGGTGGTTTCCGCCCTGCTTGGCTACCTGCGCCTGCCCCGCGGCCTGTGCGTACTAGCGGGAGTGCTGGCCGCCTGGCTGCTAAACAGCCTATAATCATTTGTCTTGGAGAATATGTATGAACCTTTGGCATTCCTCTTTAAGCCCTGAAGAAAACCGTAAACGGGTAGGCAGATTGTCCGGCCTGATCGGCCTTTTTACCAACCTTGGCCTTGCGGGCTTTAAAGCGTGGATAGGGCTTGCATCGGGCGCCAAGTCTGTTTTGGCTGACGCAGTCAACAACCTGTCCGATGCCCTGTCCAGCCTCTTAACGCTGGTGGGCTTTCACCTGTCCAGCCAGCCGGCCGATGACGAGCACCCCTTTGGCCATTCCCGGTTTGAGCAGCTACTCAGCCTTGTTGTGGGCGGCTTGATCGTGTACCTTGGCGTTAAAACCCTTTTGTCTTCGGTGCTTTCAAGCGGCGAAAATTTTAAGATGTCTTGGGGGCAGGCGGGCTTGCTGCTGCTATCCTCCGCTGTGAAGTTTGGCCTTTATCTTTTTTACCGTCAGGGCGACCGCGCCGTTTCTTCGGCCATTTTGCGTGCCGGCGCCGCCGACTCCCTGTCCGACAGCATTGCCACCACGGCGGTCATCCTGTCGCTTATCGCGCAAAAGCTTTTCGGTCTTCGTTTGGATAACATTGCCGGCGCCATCGTTTCCCTGTTTATTTTAAAAGCGGGCTACGAAGTGATTAAAGACAATGTATCCTCCCTTCTTGGCCAGTCGGCCGACAAGGAGCTGACACAAAAGGTCCTTGCCCTGATTGAAAGCCAGGAGGGCATTTTGGGTACCCACGACCTGATTATCCACCAGTACGGGCCTTTTCAGCGCTACGGTACCATCGACTGCGAGATGGACGCCCGGCAAACCCTGGAGCAGGCGCACGCCAACGTCGATCAAATCGAGCGCAGGGTAGAGAGGGAGTTGGATGTGCAATTAAAAGTTCATATCGACCCCATCCTTCCCGGCATCAAGCGGGAAAACGCCATCTACGCGGTGGAAGAGGCCCTTGCCGCCATTGACCCGACGCTTTCCTACCACGATTTGCAGTTTATTAGAACCCAGCGGGGCGACACCCTTACCTTTGACCTGGTTGTGCCCGAAGAAGAGGGGCCAAGACTTAAAGCCTTGGTCAAAGAAAAATTGAAACAAAATTACCCCCTTGTGGATATTCGCCTGGATAACCAGTTCACCGCCCAAGGTTGACTTTTTACCATCCTTGACCTATCCTTTTAGGTAATACTATATCACCTTTAATCCAGCGTTTTCTCGTCCGCCTTTTCCTCTTTGGCTGTGCCTTGCTCAGTCAGCATAGGGTCCACATAGCCTGCTTCACAATGCTTTGCCAAAGCGAAAAATACACCTCGATAAAATCGCTGTTCTAAAGATGATATAGTATTTGAAGCTTAAGCTTTCCATTCCTTTGACGCTTGTTTTTAAAGGAGAAACCATGTATTCAAGCCCCGAAAGAATGAACGAACCCCGTGTTCGCATGACGGTCGTTGCCGGCCTTTGTGTTTTGCTGGCTGTGGTTTTGGCGCTTTTAATCAGAGAAATCCGCACCCCCGGCGCAGTTGAGGCTGTGGAAGGGCAGGGAACGCCTACCCCGCCAAGCGGCCTTGTGATGAACCTGCCCACCGATATTCCGCCCGAGTATTTGGTTGGCGCGGGCGGCCGTCCAACGGACGCGCCCACCGAGATACCCACCGCCACGCCTGAGCCTACGCCCGAGCCTACCCCCACGCCGCGCCCGACGGAAATCGTCACCCTGCGCAAGGGCGACAAGAATGAAAGCGTGCGTGCCCTGCAGCAGCGTCTGATTGAGTTAAAGTACTTAAAAGAAGGCGACGCCGATGGCAACTTCGGTTCCGGCACCAAAAAAGCCGTGCAGCAGTTCCAGCAAAATAACGGCCTTGCCCCCGACGGTGTTGCCGGAAGGGATACCCAGCTGAAGCTGTTTAGTAACGAGGCCAGATAGTCTATTAAAACAAGCCGCATTAAGGGGCTTGTTTTATTTGCGCTGGTATATTTTAAAGCCGCTCCGCCGTCCAATCGTACAGCTCCGCTTCCGGGGCTTCCCTTGCGAAATTTAAGATGCTTTCCTGTATGCTGTCCGCCTGGGCGCTGTTGGCGGCAAGGGCGGCGATGGTAATATCAAAGAGGGTATGGCTGTTTTGGTTACCGGATTCAGCGACCGATACGTTAAATTTATTTTTCAGCGCCGCTTGAATGCCGCGCACCTGGGAGCGCTTGTCTTTAAGGCTCCGGCACCAGGGCGCGCGGTAGCGCAGGGTGAGATAAACGACAATCATGGTTCTCTCCTTTTGATTATTTCAATTTGCAGTCTGCGTTTATTTTTATACAAGCCTTGCCGAGAAAAACTTCTCTTTCCTATGATACATGATGTCGGCACTTAACGACAAACAAGCGAAGGAACACCAAAGAAGCTTTTATTTGCGTGCATAATTATTGTTCTTTCTCTGTATTGCATCTTTACATCTACTCGCCTTTTCTTTATAATTATATTTATTCTATGCCCGGGACGGGCAATGTAAAGGAGGAACTGTATGGAACTGTTAAAACTCATCGGTGTTGCCATCGTCGTGGTCGGCTTTATCCTCAAGCTGGATACCTTGGCGGTGGTCGTCGTGGCGGGTGTGGTCACCGGCTTTGTGGCCGGCATGGGTCCCATCCAAATTCTGGAGGTGCTGGGCAACGCCTTTGTCACCAACCGAACCGCCACCCTGTTTATCCTCACCTTGCCTGTCATTGGTATTTGTGAGCGCTATGGCCTGAGGGACAAGGCCGTTGACCTGATTAAGAGCCTGAAATCCGCGACCACTGGCCGCCTGCTGTCCATCTGGCAGACGGTGCGTACCGTTGCCGCCGCGTTTTCGCTGCGTATCGGCGGTCACCCGCAGTTTATCCGCCCGCTGATTAACCCTATGGCTCAGGCCGCCTATGTTGCCAAGTACGGACCGGCAGACGATAAGACCGAAGACAAAATCAAAGGTCTTGCCGCCGCCACCGAAAACTTCGGCAACTTCTTTGCCCAGAACTGCTTCATGGGCGCTTCGGGCACCTTGCTTATTGTTTCCACCCTGAACGAACAGGGCTACGCTGTGGATGCCCTGCAGATTGCCGGCCAGTCGGTGCCCATCGCGGTCATTTCCTTGGTGGTGGGCGTCATTTACGCCCTGATCTGGGACGTTATCTTTGCCCGCCGTGCCGCCAAGAAGGCAAATAAGTAAGGAGGAAACAGAGATGCTTAAAACTGTTGTAACAGAATTTTTCTATTGTATGATAGGGCTTATCTTTATCCTCACGGGAATAAAGGCCCTGAAAGACACGGGCAACAAAAACCGTGTCACTTCCGCCGCCTTCTGGTTTATTTTGGCTTTCACCTTTATTTTCGGCTACTACATTCCCAAGTGGATTGTGGGCGCCTGCGTTGTTGCCCTGGCGACTTTAACGGCCCTGAAAAAGGTGTCCCAGTCCCAGTCCGATGTGCCCACCGCCGAAGAAAGCCGCAAGAACGCCGACAAGTTTGGCTACAAGGTGTTCATTCCCCCGCTGACGCTGGCTCTGGTTGCCGTGCTTGTCGCCACCTTCTTCTCCAAGGAGTTGGGCGCCAACAACGCCATCGGCATTTCTGCGGTGGTCGCCCTGCTGGTCGCTTTTGTGCTGTTTAAGAATAAGCCCATCTATGCCATCAAAGACGGCACCCGCCTAACCGACAACGTCGGCGCCGTGGGTATCCTGCCCCAAGTGCTTGCCGCCCTTGGCAGCCTGTTCACCGCCGCCGGCGTTGGCCAGGTGATTTCTTCGGGTGTATCGTCCGTCATTCCTGAGGGCAACCTGCTTGCCGCCTGCGCGGTCTACTGCATTGGCATGGCCTTGTTTACCATAATCATGGGCAACGGCTTTGCCGCCTTCTCGGTGATTACCGTGGGTATCGGCGTTCCCTTCCTGATTGCCCAGGGCGCAAACCCCGTGGTGGTAGGCGCGCTGGGGCTTACGGCCGGTTACTGCGGCACCCTTATGACCCCCATGGCGGCCAACTTCAACATCATGCCCGCCGCTCTTCTTGAAACCAAGGACAACTACGCCATTATCAAAACGCAGGTGCCGGTGGCCATCACCATGCTGGTGATCCACATCCTGCTCATGTATTTCTTGGCATTCTAAAAGTAACATAGTATTACGGCAGAAAGGTTTTCTGCCGTATCTTTTAATCGATTGATGAAAGGAGTAAGCCATGAAACTATTGTTAACCGCCTTTGACCCTTTCGGCGGCGAGCCGGTCAATCCCGCCCTTGAAGCCGTGAAGCTGGTGAAAGACCAGATCGGAAGCGTGCAGATTGCAAAGCTTGAAGTGCCGACTGTATTCAAAAAGTCCATCCAGACCGTAGCGGCGGCTATTGAAAAAGAACAGCCCGATGCCGTCCTGTGCATCGGCCAGGCGGGCGGCAGATTCGACATGACGCCCGAGCGTGTTGCCATCAACATCGACGACGCCCGCATTAAAGACAACGAGGGCAACCAGCCCATTGACACTCCCATTTTTGAAGACGGAGCCCCCGCCTACTTTACCACCCTGCCCATCAAGGCCATGGTAAAAGCCATGCGGGAAGCCGGCATCCCCGCGTCTGTCAGCAACACGGCGGGCACCTTTGTGTGCAACCACCTGATGTACGGTGTTTTGTACACGCTTGCCAAGAGCTACCCGGGTGTAAAAGGCGGCTTTATGCACGTGCCCTTTATTACCAGCCAGGTAGTCAACCGCCCCGCCCCCGCTCCCAGTTTGTCGGTGGCTGAAATCGTCGCCGGTATTGAAGCGGCCGTTGCCGCCATCGGTGAAAACGAGAAAGATATTCAGGTTGCCGAAGGTAAGACGCATTAAGGTTTAGCGTTAAGTTTTAGGTAAGACAACAGCCCGTCCATGGATATTGGCGGGCTGTTGTTATGTGGCAAATGAATTGTATGAGATTGTTTACCTGGAGCCTGAAGCGTCCATTTCTTCAAGCAAAGTTGCTATTTGCTCGCATAACTGCGGCACATCTTGTGTTATCGTGTCGAAAATGATGCCCAAATCCACCTTGCCGTAATCATGGACGATGCGGTTGCGCAGACCTTTCATTGCTCGCCACGGGATGGTGGGGTTTCGCGTTTTTATACGTTCGGACAGCTTGTTGGTGTTTTCGGCAACCTGTATCAAGCGAAACAGCATAGAATCGACTAAAATTTCATTGCTTTCAAGGGTTTCCTTGGCTAAGTTTTGTGTATGCTTTTGGATGAACAAAAGATCTGTTTGTATTTTTTGCAGGTAGTAGCCGTCATTCTTGGTTTGATTCATAGATTTTAACCCCATCTTTTAGTATTTCATGAAGTAGTTCGGGATTATCCTTTAGCTGTTCAAGGTTTAAAGCGTCAATGCGCTTGTGAAGGCGGCTTCTTAACACTTCGACCAAATCAAAAAAAGTGATGCCTGAAACATTCCCACCGATTAATAGGTCAATGTCGCTCATTTCTTTTGCCGTTCCCTTGGCGTAGGAACCGAACAGGTAGCAAAATTCAACCGGATAGTCTGGAAAAACTTCGGCGCAGGCATCAGCAATTTGGGAGACAGACAAGATGCCGGTTTCCTCATTGATTTGCCCATATTGGGATAGCTTTTCTACCATGTAGCGGTATTTGAGCGACTGGCTTTTGTTTTCGTCCCATTCGTAGTTTTGGTAGGTACGAAGGGGGACACCAAGATACTCCGCTGTGGATTTTTGGGTCAGCTTTTTTTGTTTGCGCAGTTCTTTTAGCGTCATTTGCATCACCTCAGAGATATCATATCACAAACACGCAAAAAAGAAAACTAAAATACGCAAGTTTTGCGCCATTTAGAAATATTAAATACGCAAAACTTGCGCCATATAGATTTTCTAACACGCAGTTTCCGCGTGTCTTATAGGATGGAAACACGCAAGTCTCTATTGCTCCAAGAAAGCCTTGATGGCGGTTTGGGCTTCGGGGGCGCTTCGGCAGTTGTCGTGGCTGATGCCGTTTAGTAGCAAAAGCCGCGCATCGGGGAAGGCTTCATACAAGGCGATGGCTTGGGCGCAGGGGATCATCTCATCGGCGCGGCTGGCGATAACCA
>CAYFTJ010000032.1:0-6831 GCA_964346155.1 uncultured Oscillospiraceae bacterium | reverse complement strand
GCTGTCGAATGATGCTAAAAGAAAAGCCGCCCAATTAAGGGCGAATATTTAAATAGGCTGTATTGAAAGAATCTTCGCCCCGCTGCCCTTTTCGGGCAAAAGGATGGGGATTTCGCTGCCGTCGCCTAAAAGTGTTTCTTTTACCCGATAGCAGCGGCAGTTGTTAGGGGCAAGGTATTTTATTGCCTTATGCTGGTTGGTGGTGTTGCCGCATACGGTGCAATAGATTTGATTGCCCTCTTTTTGTGCCTTAGATACGGCGATGGTTACATGGGTGTAAGAAGTGGGCGTGGCGCTTTGGTTGTAGGTGTAGATGATGTCGCCGGGTGCTACTTGCTCACAGGCAACAGCTTCTATCCAGTCTTTTTGTAAAAGCGCCAACCTTCCCCGATTGGTCCATGCCCAGCCGCTATTTTTCCAGTGGGTTGGAATGCCTTTAAGGGGATAGTGCCAGCCGTCAAACATCGGGGCGCCGCCAGCGACCAGGCACTGGTGTACAAAGTCAGCGCAGTCATTTTTGCCATCGGTGGAGGCAAAGCTTAGGTTACGATTTTGGCAGGGATGGGGTGAGGGGCTGTTGTCGCTGTGGTTTAGCGCGTATAACACCGCCCGCTCACGGGAAAAGGGATAGGCAACTTTGGGTGGAGGTTTGGTGCTGGATTCTGCTTTTTCTTCAGCGGGTTTCAGGAATTTTGCCATCCCGTAGCCTTGCTTGCCCTGAAAGCTTACTTCATGCCAGCCCTCTAATTCTTTCCTTGCCCAAAGGGCAGTACCGTTTGCGACCCTCGTTATGATTTTGGCGTTTTTACCAGGGTTTTCCCTGATATTCAGCCTGCTGCCGTTGCCGTTTGTGGCGGTGTCTACCAGAACGGGCATAAAATCGTCCTTTGTGTTTTGAGGTGGGTTCTGGGTTAAGTATCGGCTCATGATATAGCCCGCTTGCCCTTTGTAAGAAACAAAATGCCAAGTGGAATCGTGAACTTTTCCCTCCACTATTTCTCCGTAAGCGATGCGGGCGATGATAGGGAACCTTCGCCCCGCTCCTTTTCGGAAGTTCACGGTTTCATCGGGCGGGAAGTTGCCGGTATATAGTCTTTGCATGGTTGTCCCTCCTTGTGTCGTTTGCCAAGAAACCTAACAGAGCCTTTTTAGGACATGGAAGGACAAAAAAGCACGGATTGTTCCGTGCAGTTTTGAAAAATCTAAAGTTTATTCATCAACTGAAATGACGATGTTGCAGCGTTCTTTTACTTTGGTGTGAGCAAAATACTTATCTTCAAGGGGGATCCACTCCTCAAAAAACCGCTTAACCATCGGGGGCGTGTTGCGCTTTTGAATGCGTTTTTTCTGCAAGTCGGGCGAAATGTCCAGAAAAATAGATAAGTCATAGTACTTAGCAAGCTCCGGGTGCATAGAATAGGCGCCTTCAATGACCGTGAGCTTTTTTGGAGACACCTTGAACGGCGGGGAAAGCGTATCAGTGGAGCAGTCAAACTTGTGATAGAGAATGTCCTTCCCCTTGATTAGAGGCTCAAGAACTTCTGCTAAAAACCGTTCCCTATCCACGTTGCCGCCCGGCTCCTCATAGCGCTCAGGCGTTCGCTGGTGGGGCTGCAAGAAAAAATCGTCCATGTGAAACACGGTGCAGTCGTATATCTTTTCCAGCATTTGGCTGAGTGTTGTTTTGCCGCTTGCGCTGCCGCCTTCAATGGCGAGGGTAACATGCCCCTCTTTTTGCAGCAAGTCATCGATCTTGGCAAACAAAGGCAAAAAGGGCACGAACTTGTTGGCGATGACACGATAACTGGGGCGGTAAGTTTGGCGAAATGTTTCGGAGTGGCGAACGGCGGAGTACCCATTGATTAGCCAGTCTGTAAAGGCCAATTCCCATGCATCCAAAGAAAAGGGAAATGTCCCCTCATCTGCAAGCGTTTTTGCGACGCTAAGCTTTTGCTGAAGTTTGGCTATTGCTTCCGGTTCATTTTTAGCCGAAAGAACAAACAGCTTGCCAAGTGTCTGCACGCTTAAGCCTTCATTTAAGCATGCCAGATGCACCCGGCTGTAGTCGCCGTCCAGAGGCTCAGCAAGCGCTTCTCCTTTGGGCTTCATTTCCTCATATTCTTTGGCGATATCATCTATCGCATCTTCCAAAGAAGTAAGCAAATGCTCACAGCCAAAGGCGCTTTGGTAAAGGAACTTCAGCACATCCCGCGCCTGTAACTTGGGGTATTTGAGAATGTGCAACAGGAGATTTTTGCGGGTTTGCAGGCGCTGTTGCCTCACAAGCTTAATGTCTGGCGCCAACAAGTTTTGATTTCTCCAAAGCCATCACTAGGGTGGGGATTAGTACAAGCTGCAAAACAATGCCGGGCATGGCGTTTGTAAAGGCGCTGGCCATAAAAGCGGCGAAGGTAAAGCTGCCGCCTTTGGCTGCCAGTAACACAAACATGGCCGCTCCCCAAACCAGTCTGCCTACCAGCATGGCAACTACTAACGAAACATAGATATTGGCCTTGCTTTTGGGCGGTTTTTCGTACACCAACCCAGAAACGGCGCCGTAGACAGCTATTTCAAAGGCCATGGCAAGGGCGGCGGGATAAAGCGGCGGCATGGTAAAAATCAGGGAACGCAGCAGCGGCGACATAAAGCCCACCGCCAGCCCCCACGGCCAGCCGCAAACAAAGCCGCATAAAAGAGCCGGAATGTGCATGGGTAATAGCATGGAGCCGAATTTGGGAATCTGCCCCGTTAAAAAAGGCAGCACAAGTGCCAGCCCCAAAAACATGGCCGAAAGCGTCAGTCTTGATAACTTATCCTTTTTCATGATTTCTACACACCTCCCAAGGACGATAAATAAATTGTAGCATAAGGGAGCTTTCAAAGCTATCTGAGAGCCAAAAGCAGAGCTTATATCCGCCAAACTATCAAAAAAGGAGTGTTTAGGCTATAATATAGGGCAGATATGCTGTTTTTCGCGGTAAATGTAAGCAAATTCTTTGCGCCGCAAGCAAATAAAATAACGGAGACATCAATGATTCAAGTTCAAGGCAAACACAACACCGCTTTGGTGTTCACAACTGATTTGGAACCCCAGGCCAAGGCGCAGATTCAGGCCGTATGCGACCAGGAAGCGTTTAAAGACAGCAAAATCCGTATCATGCCCGATGTGCACGCCGGCATGGGCTGCACCATCGGCACCACCATGACCGTGACCGACAAAATCGTGCCCGGCATGGTGGGGGTGGATATCGGCTGCGGTATCGAGACGGTGAAGATCGCTCCCAAGCACATAGACTTTGACCGCCTGGATTATCTGATTAGAAGGCATATTCCCTCTGGCCGTGATGTGCGCAAAGCGCCCCATCCGTTGGTTGAAGAGGCCAACCTTGACAGCCTGCGCTGCCGGTATAAGGTGAACCTTGACAGGGCGCGCCACAGCATCGGCACCCTTGGCGGCGGCAACCATTTTATCGAGGTGGCTCAGGACGAGGAGGGCGGGCTTTACGCTGTCGTTCATTCAGGCAGCCGCCATATCGGCCACGAGGTGGCTACCTATTACCAGCGGGAGGCTGTCAAACAGCTAAGCGGCACGACCGACGCCCAGATGGACCGCCTGACCAAAGAGCTAAAATCTCAGGGACGACAAAAGGAAATAGCCCACACCATCAAGCGCCTGAAAAAAGACGAGGGTAAAAAATTGCCCGTACCCAAGGACCTAGCCTACGTGGAAGGGCAGCTCATGGATGATTACCTGCACGATATGGGCATTATCCAGAAATTCGCCGTCCTTAACCGCAAAGCTATGGTAGATATTATCATGGAAGGCATGGGCTGGGAGGAAATCTCGCGCTTTACAACCGTTCACAACTATGTGGAGCTAAAAAGCATGGTGCTAAGAAAAGGCGCTGTGTCCGCCAAGGCGGGGGAAAAACTGCTGATCCCCATCAACATGCGGGACGGCAGCCTCATCTGTGAGGGTCTTGGAAACCCCGACTGGAACCATTCCGCCCCCCACGGCGCCGGAAGGTTGATGAGCCGCCGGGAGGCTTTTTCCAGCCTGAACATGAAAGACTACCGCAGGCAAATGGAGGGCATTTTCACCACTTCCGTGAACAAAGACACCCTGGACGAAGCGCCCATGGCTTACAAGAGCATGGACTTTATCAAGCAGGCCATTATCCCCACGGCCAAGATTTTGCACCAAATAACACCCTTGTATAATTTTAAGGCCAGTGAGTAAAAAGAGCGAACGAACCAGCAATTCCTCAAAGCAAAAAGCCAACCCAAAAACAGGGCTGGCTTTTCATATTGAAAGCATAACCGGAGCTAAAAGCTCGCTTCTTTGCCTACCTGTACCTAAAGCGCCGGAAAAAACATGAAACAACCACTGACAACCATCCCCCTGATTGACAAAGAGCCGTTTTTTCTGTATAAAAGAAGGCGAACAATCTTTGTTAACGAGGGGGATTTTTGATGGAAAGTGACAGTTGGATATTAATTCTATCCTTATTTCTATTGTTATTGGGGGCTTCTTTTTGTGCGGCCACGGAAATCAGCTTCTCTTCCATCAATAAAATCAAACTCAAAAACCAGGCGGATAACGGCGATAAACGAGCCGCCGTCGCCACCTATATTTTAGACAATTTCGACAAGGCCCTGGTCACCTTGCTCATTGGCAACAACCTCGCCCACAACGGGTTTGCGGCCATCGCAACGATTATTTCGACAAGGTTCTTCGGCGCCAAATATTTAACGCTCACAACGCTGGTATCTACCTTCGTTGTGTTTTTGTTCAGCGAAATGATACCCAAAAGCTATGCCAAGTCCAACTTCAAGTATGCCCTGCGCGTGGCTTCTCCCTTAAAATCGCTGATGAAGCTTTTCAGGCCCTTCAGTCTGTTTTTCATGGGCATCTCAACCATCGTGTCCAAGATTTTTCCTGAGACGGACGAGCCTGACATCAACGAGGAAGAGTTTTTCCAAATCGTTCAGTCGGTGGGCGAAGAAGGCGTTATCAGCAAAAGAGACTATCAGCTGATGTCCTCTGCCCTGAATTTTGACAACAAAACAGCCACCGACGTGTATGTGCCGATAGAAGACGTCGTTTTTCTGAATGTGAATTCCTCGAAAAAATCCATCATGCAAACCATTAAAGAGACGGGCTTTTCCAGATACCCAGTCTACCTGAGCGACAAGAGCCATGTGGTCGGCGTTTTGCAGACCAAAGAATTCTTTAAAAATTATTACAAAAACCCCCAGTTCAGGCTGCGCAACATCCTGCTCAAGCCCTACTTTGCCAAGCTCGATGTGGCCATCGACGATTTGATGAACGAGCTGATCGCCAACAAAATCCACCTGTCCATGGTGGTGGACAGTTCGGGCGAAAACATCGGCATCGTCACCCTCAACGACATTTTGGAAGAGCTCATCGGCGAAATCACCGACAGCAGCCGGACCAATTCCTCCAAGGAGGAAGAAAACAAATGACCGAAGTAAGTATCATGCATTATATCGGCATCGTGGTGTGCATTGTGTTTTCCGCTTTCTTTTCCGCTTCGGAAATCGCTTTTTCGTCTGTCAACCAGCGAAGGCTCAAAAGCAAGGCCGAAGCCGGCAACGTGGCCGCCCGCCTTGCCCTGTACATCGTTGAGAATTTCGACAACACCCTGTCCACCATTTTAATCGGCAACAACCTGGTGAATATTGCCGCCGCCTCTATTTCAACCGTTATCGTCATTGGCATGGTGGGTGAAAAGGGCACCTTTGGCGCCACCCTTGTTATCACTGTTATTATTTTGATATTTGGCGAAATAAGCCCCAAAATCATCGCCAAGAAAATCCCCTTTGAATTTGCTCTCTTCGCGTCCCTGCCCGTGCGGGCGCTGATGATCCTTCTTTCGCCCGTTATCAAAGTGGTGGTGGCCATCGTCAGCGTATTTTCCGCCAAATGGAAAAAAGAGGACGATGACAAAATGACCGTGGAAGAATTGACCACCATCATCGAGCATATTGAGGACGACGGCGTTATCGACAAGGATAAGTCCGAACTATTACAGCTTACCCTGGAATTTTCCGACATCAGCGTATCCGAAATCATCACCCCAAGGCGCGATATGGTAGCCATCGATATCGAGGATGAAAAGGACGAAATTTTGGAAACCATCCTGAACACGCCTTTTTCCAGGCTGCCCGTTTATAAGGAAGATACCGACGGTATTTTCGGCATCCTCCATGTGGGGCGCTTTCTTGAAAAGCTGATAGAATTTGGCGACAAGGAAGATTTCGACATCCACCAGCTGATTACCGATACCGTGGAAAAACCCCTGTTTGTTTTTGAAGCTAAAAAACTGCCCGAAACCTTTAGCCTGTTAAACGACAAAAAGATGCCCATGGCCATCGTGGTGGACGAGTATGGCGGCACCACCGGCTGCCTGACCATTGAAGACATCGTTGAAGAATTGGTGGGCGATATTTGGGACGAATACGACACCGTCGAAGACAGCATCCGCGAAATTGGCGATGGCACCTACGAAGTCAGCGGCGACCTGAGCCTGCGCGACTTTTCCTGGGAGCTTGATATCGACCGCAAACTGCTGGAAAGTGAATACAACACCGTCGGCGGTTGGCTCATTGAGAAGTTTAACGGCTTGCCCAAAGTGGGCGACGCCTTCAGGATTGATAATATTTACGTGAAAGTATTGGAGGTAGACTCCCAGCGCGTGGAAAACGTGCTGGTCTGTGTGCTGAATTTTGATGTGGAGGAAGAGTGAGAGAAAAGACAAGCGTAAAATTAACATAACTTTCGCTATAGAAATAGTTATAGAGGTTCAC
>CAYFTJ010000031.1:0-17685 GCA_964346155.1 uncultured Oscillospiraceae bacterium | reverse complement strand
TAACGGCCCGGGAGAGTAGGTCACTGCCGGTTTCTAACAAGCAAAAAGCGCTCCAGATGATGGGGCGCTTTTTGGTGTGTGCGGGGATTCACACTAGAAACTTATCAGTATAAACTAAATTATCGTACAGTAGCCATATCTTGTTCTTTTCCCACTATAATAGGAGTATCGTGAGATTTGGTGTCAACAGGAACACATTGGCTAAAGTTTTTTGCTTTTAGTTCATAAGATATAAACTTCTTCTTTTGGCGCGCGCCCACCGACAACGACGCCAAAATCCGCCAAGAGTGGGAAAAGGCCGGCTACGATAGGGCCGACGCCCGTGTGTACGATACCAAGTCGAAGGTGGAAAACGGCTGCGCCGTGATCGAGTGCGAACTGTCGCTGATTGCCGTTTACCTGCAAAGGATTGTAACGGTGGGTGCCACCTATACCGTGGACGGCAAGGGCAGGATTGACGCAAACTTGCAAGTCCAGCGTACCCCCGTGATGCCCGAACTGCCTCGTTTTGGCTTGCTGCTGCCGTTAAAGCGGGCGTATGAAAAGGCCACCTACCTTGGCTACGGGCCTTACGACAGCTACATCGACAAGCGCCAGGCTTCACGCCTTGCGGTGTTTGATACCGACCTTGACAAGAACTTCGAGCCTTATGTGCGCCCGCAGGAAAACGGCAGCCACCATGACACCCGCTATGTTGAGGTAAGTGATGGCAAGGGCAATGGCCTGCGCTGTGAAAGCGGAACGCCTTTCAGCTGGCACTTTGGAAGATTCACCGCCCAGGAACTGACCCGCCGCGCCCATGTGTATGACCTGAAAGACAGCGGCATGAGCCTACTAAGCCTTGATTATAAGCAAGCGGGCATCGGCTCCGCTTCCTGCGGACCGGAAATTGGAAAGCAATACAAGTTTGATGAAACGGAGTTTTCTTTCCACATCAGGATTAGCCCCAAATCTGCATCAAAATAAGCGGAATTTAAGGCAAAACCACCTGTTTTTACGAAATAACAAAAAGAAGAAAGCCACAGGCCTCGTGGCTTTTTTCTGTATTTTCTTGCTATGACTTGCGGTTATCAAGTATAATGCATTTATCGAGCCTGAAATAGGCTTACCAAGGGAGGAGGAGAGAAAATGAATAACCCCACCATTGCAGCAGTAGCGACAGCGCCGGGTATCGGCGGCATTGCTATTATTCGAATCTCCGGCCCCCAGGCGCTATTGGTGCTTCAACAGGTGTTTGTGCCCAAGGGCAAGAGAAACCTGTTTGAAGACCGTTACATGATGGTCGGTACCCTGATGGATGGCGACTTGCAAGTGGATGAGTGCATGGCCGTTTATATGAAGGCGCCCGCCACTTACACCCGGGAAGATGTAGCCGAGCTGCATGTCCATGGCGGTGAATGGGTGGTGGATAAGGCGCTGAAAATGCTGTTTGACCGCGGCGTTTTACCTGCCGAGCCGGGCGAATTTACCAGGCGGGCCTTCCTCAACGGCCGCATTGACTTAAGCAGCGCCGAAGGTGTGATGAAGATTATTTCCGCCCGCGGACAGCAGGCCGCAAGCGCGGCGCTTCGGCAGCTGAAAGGCGGCGCCTTTACCTTTATTCATGATAAGCAGCAGCGCCTGCTTGATATACTGGCATCGGTTGAAGCCACCATTGATTTTCCCGATGAGGTGGACGAATCCCAGCGAATACCCGAACTAAAAGAAATGACCAAGGCCCTTGCAAAGGAGCTGCTGGAGGCAAGCGACGAGCGCTCCGCCCGCCTGCTTGATTCGGGCTTTGAAGTAACCATTTTTGGCCCGCCCAACGTGGGCAAGTCTTCCCTGTTCAATTCCCTGTTGATGAAGGAAGCAGCCATTGTAACCGACATTCCCGGCACCACGCGGGACGTATTACGGGGCAGCGTGTTGTTTGACGGCTTGCGCGTCAACCTGAACGACACGGCCGGCATTCATGAAAACACCGATTTTATCGAGCAGCTTGGCGTGGAAAAAGCCCTGGGCGCTATGAACGGCGCCGACCTTCTGTTGGTGGTTGTGGATGGTTCCGGTCCCTTAAGGCGTGAAGACTATTCCTTAATCAACCAAACGGAAGGCAAAAACAGGCTGATTCTTCAGTCTAAGAGCGATTTGAACTCCCGCCCCATGCTGGAGGACGCCCTGCTTTTTTCCGCCAAGACAGGGGATGGGTTGGAACAGGTTCGTGACGCCATCGTCAAGGCGGCGGGCGAACCCAGCGACAGCGCGCTGACGCTGCAGCGGCATATTGTTTTAGCCAAGCAGGCAGCCAATTGCCTTTTGGATGCTGCCCAAGCTATGGACGAGGAAGTGCCTCTTGACCTTGTGGCCATTGATTTGCAGGCTGCCCTTTCCCACCTTGGCGCCATTACCGGCGAACAGGTGGATGAAAAGTTGCTGGACGAGATTTTCTCGACTTTCTGCGTCGGCAAGTAAAGGAGGGGTATGGACAAGCTATTCGAAAAACTGTGCGCCCTGGATATCCGCTATAAGCATGTGCCGCGCAAGCTGTTTTTAATCGCGGTGGTATGCCTTCTTGCGCTGCTGGTTTTTAAGGTTTTGCCTTTTGTTTGGCCTTTTGTATTCGGTTTTTTGTTTTCACTCCTTCTGAGAAAGCCGGCCAGGTGGATTTCCAAACTGATTAAAGCGCGCTCTAAGGTGGCAAAGCCCATCGTTCTTGTATTAATGGTGCTGCTCTACGGCGTGATTTTTGTGGCGGTTATTTTGCTGATCAGCCGTTTGTTTTATGAAGCGCAGCGCCTGTTTAACAGCGCGCCCGCCATTATCAATTGGGTTCAGCAGGCTTTTGACAATTGGCTTGAGCGGCTTTGGCCCAAAGGCCTCGAAACATCGCCCGACAGCGTGCAGGTGTTAATTGATGCTGTGCTTGATTCCTTTAGGCGCTTTGTTCAAAACATCGCGTCCAAGGCCACGCCTGTCGTGGCGCAGGGGGCGTGGACGACCGTTACGGGCATTCCCGGCATGCTTTTGTTTATTGTGATGACGGTCACGTCCAGCTTTTATTTTACCAGCGACAACGACCGCATTCAGGCCTACTTTCGTAAAATATTGCCCGTGGATTTTGTTAAAAAGGCAGACAATTTGGTCAAAGACATTACCTTTGCGGGCTTTCAGCAGATGAAGGCGCAGTTGATTATTTCGTTCATCATCATGGTCATGCTGGTGCTTGTATTTACCATTTTCGGGTTTGATTATTCCTTGCTGCTGGGAATAGCCATCGGCATTGTGGATGTTTTGCCCGTTCTTGGGGCGGGAACCATCCTTATCCCCTGGGCTTTATTTAACCTTCTGGCGGGGGAGCTGACCATCGGTTTGCAGCTTGTGGTGATGTATATTCTGGTCGTGGTTGTGCGGCAAATTATTGAACCCCGTATAGTGAGCAATAAGCTGGGCCTGTATCCCTTAGTCAGCATGGTGTCCATGTATATCGGCTTTGTGACCATTGGTTTTTTGGGTTTAATTATCGGGCCCTTCCTGGCCAATGTATGCAAGGTAGTGCTTTTGGCCGATGAAGAGTATCGCCTGGCTCAACAGAAAAAGGCAGGAACTGCCGAGGCTGAGGCTTAAAAAGACAGGATAAAGTGTCAAGGACAAAATTAGATCTTGACACTTTTGGCTTCTTAGGCTATACTATCCAGCGTTCCAACCGTTGGGGAATTGTGTAATGGCAGCACCTACGACTCTGACTCGTATTGTCTAGGTTCGAATCCTAGTTCCCCAGCCACTTGCCTCCATCGTCTAGCGGTCTAGGACGTCGCCCTCTCAAGGCGGAAACACGGGTTCGAGTCCCGTTGGGGGTACCAGGGAAGCAGCGCAACCGACCAGGAGTTTCGGTTGCGATTTGTTTTTAGAAGTTTTTATAGATTGGGTAGCTTTTGCCTGTATCAAGGAATATTATCGGTCTTCGAAAAGAAGGCCGTTTTTTGTATGTAATACTCATCTCAAATAAGAAAAGCTTTTCCTGCGCAGGTCTTACTCGTTTTGGCTTTGGGAGGCTCAGTCGGCGTAGGATCCACTATGCCTCCTTCTCCGCCCTTTGCCAAAACAAAAATCCCTTGCGCATCAAAAGCCAATCTTACCTGAGATGAGTATAAAAACGATCCTATCATCAAAACAAAGTAAAAATAATGTAAGTTCTATGTAAGTAAAATACCAAAATAACACATTCAAAATCATGACAAAGATCACAAAGAATCTGTCGCGCGTAATTTTATGCAGACAGAGTCCGATTGGTTTTCAAGGGTTAAATAATGCAATTTAGTTATATATAGTATAGGTGTTGTGAAAGGGGAAACAAGCTCTTAAACAAATTGTTGCGCATAAATATCCCAAAATTAATTTCTTTTCCTGTTGACAAATTACATTGAAAAATGTAAAATGCTTGTAAAGAAAAAGTCGCCGGAAGTCCGAACTGGCGACAAATAAACAAGGAGGATCCTTATATGAAAAAATTCCTTACCCTTATCCTGGCCGTCTGCTTGCTAGCTTTTTCGTTTACCACGATGGCCAGCGGCAAGGTCATGCTCTACTCTTCCATGCAGGAAGCGCAGCTGCAGGCTATCAAAGATGGTTTTGAAGCCAAGTATCCCGACATCACCTTAGACTATTACTTTGCTTCCGGCGGCAAGGTCATTACCAAAATGTCCACTGAAGCCCAGGCAGGGCAGATTGAAGCTGACGTTGTCTGGCTGGGCGACCCCACCGACTATGAAAGCTTCAAAAAGGCCGGCTACCTGCAGCCCTATACCTCTCCCGAAACCGACCACATTGCCGATAACTATATCGATAAGGACGGCTACTACACGGCAGCCCGTCTGGTTACTATGGGCATTGCCTGGTGCGGCCTTGAAGGCATCGGTATTCCGGATGAAGAAGCGCCCAAGACTTGGAACGAACTGCTTGATCCCAAGTGGAAAGATCAACTGATCATGACCGACCCGGCGCAGTCTTCCACCTCCAAGTACTGGGTAGCTGCCATGATGCAAAACGAAAAATACGGCCCCGCTTTCTTTGAAGGGCTGCGCGACAACGGCTTGCAGCTTGAGTCGGGCACCACCGCAACCCACAACGTTGTGGCGGCAGGTTCCTATGACGCCGGTATCTGCCTTGACTATGTGTCTGCCAACCTGATTAATGAAGGTTCTCCCATTCGTTTTCAGTACACCACCGAAGATGTCTGCACCATGACCAGCCCTGTTGCCCTGATTGCCAATTGCGCCAATCCCGACAACGGCAAGCTGCTCATCGACTTCATCCTTTCCAAGGAAGGGCAGGAAATTCTGGTTGCAAACAACCTGGTTTCCGTTCGTGACGACGTTGAAATGGATCTCGATACTTCAGCCATCGCCGCCATCAACATGACGGTTGACTTTGAAGCCCTTGCTGAAAACGCCGACACATACCTAGAAAAGTTTAACGAAATTTTCAACAAGTAATTACTGAAAAAGGGCATGCAGGGCACTTTGTCGGGCGTGCCCTTTTTCTATTAAAAAATGAGCTTTCAGCCAAGTTTATCTATTGATAAGTAAGGCGAAAGCAGCGGTTTAACCCGCAGGAGGACTCAATGGCAAACGTACGTTTTGAAAACATCACCATGAAGTACGGGGATCATGTAGTCCTGAAAGACTTTTCCTTGGAAGTGGAAAGCGGCCAGATTATGTGTCTGGTCGGCCCCGGCGGCTGCGGCAAGACTACGCTGGTGCGTGGGCTGCTCGGCTTGCACCGTCCGGAAACGGGCATCATTACCGTGGGAGACCGTTGCCTGTTTGATGCAAATAAACGCATCAATGTGGCGGCGGAAAAACGCAACATCGGTATCGTCTTTCAGGATTACGCGGTTTGGCCGCACATGACCGTTCTTGAGAATGTTTCTTATCCCCTCAAAAAACAGCGCAGGCCCAAGGAAGAGATTAAACAGCGGGCCATGAAAACGCTGGAACAGGTGCATATGACCCAATATGCCCGGCACTTGCCCAGCCAGCTCTCGGGCGGCCAGCAACAGCGTGTGGCTATTGCCCGCGCTTTGGTAACCGACTCTGATGTGGTTGTCATGGACGAGCCCATCACCAACCTGGACGCCAAGCTACGTGAAGAGATGTTGGTTGAAATTCGCATGATTCAGCGGCGCCTTGGCGCAACCATTCTCTACATTACCCACGACCAACAGTCCGCCCTGCAGCTGTGCGACAAAATGGCCATCATGAACCATGACGGCGCTTTGGTGCAGTACGGTTCAGACGAAGAAATCATCCTTGACCCTGCCAACCGTTTTACCTTTGAGTTCATTGGGGTATCCAACTTTATTCCCATTGAAAGGAAAGGTGAAGAGTTGTACCTTGACTGCGGGGAGCTCATTCCCTATCCCAACGAACTGCCGGCCGACGCGGGCGGAAAGGACATGGGTGTCAGGCTCAACGACGTGGTGTTTGACAAAAACTCGCAGATCAAAGCAACCGTTACCAGCCGGGTATTCCTTGGCAGTGAATATAGCTATTTCCTTAAGCTTGGCGAGCGCGAAATCCGAATGCAGCAGAGCATGCTGGATGCGCGCACCCTAGGCACCGCTGAGGAAGGGGAAAAAGTAGGCATCCGTTTCCTCAACCCGCACATTTATGATAGAAAGGGGGCGTCAAAATGAGTGGTAACTTGAACGCGAACATGGCCGCCATTGACGGTCGCCGCAAGCTGAATACAGACAAGCTAATCACCTTAATCTGCATTATCTTGCTGTTCATTATCGTTATCATCCCCATTTTCATGATCATCTACAATGCTTTCTTCTTTGAAGGCAAGATGGAACTTGAAATGTTTAAAACCCAGCTGACGGACAATAAAAACCTTGCCGCCATGTGGAACACGGTTAAAATCGCCCTGTTTGCGACGGTTTTGGGCACAATCATGGGTGTTTTCTATGCGTGGCTGCTTGGCCGCAGCGACATTCCCATGAAGGGGGTTATGCGCGCTCTGTTTAATATTCCCTACATGTTTCCGCCCTTCCTTGGCGCCATGGCATGGGACCTATTATTAAACGGAAGATCGGGCTACTTGAACCGTTTTTTGGTGACCACCTTCGGCCTTCAAAAGATGCCTTTCAACATCAACACCATTGCGGGCATTGTTTTTGTTGAAGTGAGCTACTATTTCCCCTTTGTGTTTATGCAGGTCATTTCTGCTTTTGAACGCATGGACCCCACCCTGGAAGAAAGCGCGCGCATTGCTGGCGCCAAGCAAGGTACTGTTATTCGAAAAATTACGCTGCCGCTGGTAAAACCCGCTATTTCCGCGGGCGCTCTGCTTATCCTGACAACGTCGCTGGCTCACTTTGGCGTGCCCTCTATTCTTGGATACGCGCAAGGCATCTATACGCTGCCCACAAGAATTTATGCGGTTATCTACAACTCGGGAGGCAGCTTTGAGGGTATCCGCCAGGGCGCTGTTTTGTCGGTTATGCTGGTTATCGTTGTGGCCCTTGCCCTGGTGCTGCAAAACAAGATTCTTTCAACCGGCAACTACGATATCATCAAAGGAAAGAGCATGCGCCCGACCTTAATCAAGCTGCGTGGAGCCAAGTATCCTCTGCTGCTGGTTGCGATAGCAACGCTCCTACTGATTGTGGTTGTACCGCTTGTGATGATTGTGCTGATTTCCTTTATCAAGGCCTATGGTTTGCCGATCAAGCCCGAAAACTTCACCACCGCGCAGTATGCCAAGGTATTTAAGGCGGGAGGCACGATGGATTCCATTCGCAACTCGCTGTTCCTGTCCATTACCGCGGGCATTGTGAGTATGTTCCTTGGTACGATGATTGCCTATGTGGTCCAGAAAATCAGGCCCAAAGGCAAGGAAGTCTTGGAAATCGTTTCCGTTTTGCCTTATGCCATTCCCGGCACCGTGCTTTCCATTGGTGTTATCTTGGCCTGGTCGGGCAGCTTGGGTGTGAAACTGTACAACACCATTTGGATTATCTTGGTGGCTTATCTGGCGCGTTACCTGTCCTTCTCCATGAAAACATCTTCGGCTGCGCTGCTGCAGGTGCACTCTTCTTTGGAAGAGGCAGCGCGGGTGTGCGGCGCTTCCCATACCGAAAGCTTGGCGGATGTAACCTTGCCGCTGATTAGACCGGCGATGGTGTCAGGCTTCTTCCTGATTTTCCTGCCGGCCATGCGCGAGGTGACCACCTCCATTCTGCTGTACGGGCCCTACACACGAACGCTGGGCGTTCAGATATACTCCCTGCGTGATGCGGGTATGATTCCGCAGGCGGCAGCGCTGGCTACAGT
The DNA here is from genome assembly GCA_964346155.1 of uncultured Oscillospiraceae bacterium. GTDB lineage: Bacteria > Bacillota > Clostridia > Christensenellales > Aristaeellaceae > DTU024. The sequence continues at coordinate 9,367 of CAYFTJ010000031.1, read as the reverse complement.
AACTATCGGTATTATTATGGTGCTTAACGCGGCTGTCACCCGGATTACACGGGATAAGAAGGGAGTGTGACAAGCATGACCGATCAAATTGTTTTACGCAATGTGACCAAACGATTCACAACCAAAACTCTGGGCGATATTGTTGCGGTAGATGATTTTAACTTTACCGTCAAAGAGGGCGAGTGTTTCTCTTTCCTTGGCCCCTCGGGCTGCGGCAAGTCCACCACCCTGCGCATGATTGCGGGCTTTGAAGACTTGACTGAAGGTGAAATCGAGCTATGCGGCCGTTTGGTTTCCAGCAAAAAGAAAAACCTGTACGTGCCGCCCGAAGAGCGCGCCCTTGGCATGGTGTTCCAAGCCTTTGCTGTCTGGCCTCACATGAACGTGTTTGAAAACGTGGCTTTCCCTCTACGCATTCAAAAGGTAAACAAGACCGACATCAAGCGCCGGGTGGATGAGGCCCTAAAGCATACCAGCCTCACCGGCCTTGAAAATACCTTCCCAAGTGACCTGTCGGGCGGTCAGCAGCAGCGCATCGCGCTTGCGCGCGCCATCGTAACCAACCCCAAGGTCATGCTGCTGGACGAGCCGTTATCCAACCTCGACCCCAAGCTGCGCGAAACCATGCGTTTTGAAATTAAGGCCCTGCAGCGCAAGTTCAACTTTACCATCATTTTTGTTACCCACGACCAGAGCGAGGCCATGGCGATTTCCGACCGTATGCTGGTGTCCGACATGGGCAAAATCATGCAGATCGACACGCCGGAAAACCTCTACAACAAGCCCTGCAACCGCTTTGTGCATAACTTCCTGGGTGAAAGTACCTTTATCAACGTTGTTGTGCAAGATGGAAAGGTCTATGCCAAAGGCGATATGAGCCAGACCGTTGATCTTACCATTCCCAAGGACGCGGCTGAGGAAATGGTCGTTGCCACCCGTCCCAATGAAATTTCTCTGACCGGCGAAACTGAGGGCGGCTACAAGTCGCACATCGAAGCGCGCATCTTCCTGCCCGATCGTACCGAGTACCTGGTACCCGTTGGCGATCAGCTGGTGAAAATCCAGACCCCGCACCGGGTGAGTTTTAGCGAGGGTGAGGCCTGCTGCCTGAAGTTCCTTGAGCCCATGTGGTATCCTGTGGATGATGAGAAGGATGCCCAGGAGAGGGCAAGACGCCAGCTGGTATAATTTGATAGGGAAAACCCGTGATGACAGTCTTTGAAGAAAAAAGTTTCCCTTCATGTGATTGGCCGAGTATATTAGCGGGTATATACTTATCAGAGCATGCTAAAGAGGTGTGCGAGGAATTTTTTGGAGGAGATTATAAAGATGAAATTTTATCATTGCAGACATTGTGGAAACGTTATTGCTTATTGCGAGAACTCCGGCGTGCCGGTCGTTTGCTGCGGCGAAAAGATGCAGGAACTGGTAGCGGGCACCACCGATGGCGCCCATGAAAAGCATGTGCCTGTATACACTGTTGATGGCAACCTGGTAACGGTCAAGGTGGGCTCTGCCCCCCATGTTATGGTGCCTGAGCACTACATTTCCTGGATCGCTCTTGAAACCAAAAAGGGCAACCAGCGCAAGAAGCTGGAAATCGGCGGCGCGCCCGAAGCGGTCTTTGCTATGGTTCCCGGAGACGAAGTGGTAGCTGTATACGAATACTGCAACCTGCACGGCCTGTGGAAGGCCTAAGACAAGGCTTGACTATTAACATTTAACCCCAAATTTTATCCCCCTTCTTTTGAAGCAAGGAGGGGGATTTTGCTTAAAAAGCAAGGGGGTAATTCACAAATAAATGTTAAAAAAACGCAAAGATTTAACGGGGATTTTACGGTTCCTGTAACAATTCTGTTCTTGACATTCGGGGATATAAGGCTTATGTTATAAATAACCTCATAATGGGGGTAAAATGAAAGGAAGGTATTTATCTATGAAGAAATTACTTGCAATGATTCTGGTTGCGGTGATGGCTTTTTCTTTGACTGCATCTACAGCAGTGGCTGCAGGCGAAAAAGCCAAGGTTACTATCTGGCACACTTTTACCAAAGATCAGGAAGCCTACATCAATAAGGCAGTTGCTGACTTCAACGCCTCCCAGGACAAGGTTGTCGTGGAAGCGCTGACCCAGCCCTTTTCCGGCTTTCTGGATTCCGTGTACAGCGCTGTGAACGAAGGCATCGGCCCCGACATCATCTTCAACTATTCTTCCGAAGCTGCCAAGTACGATTCGTCCAAGCTGGCCGATCTTTCCCAGTACATCTACGACGAAGAAATTGGTATCGAGGGCTTTGACACCAGCCTTGTTGAAGGCGTTATGAACGGTGAAGTGAAGGCCTTTGCGGATGGTCTTATCCACTATCTGCCTGGCTACACCACCGGCCCCATCCTCTACTACAACAAGACCCTGTATGAAGAGCTGGGCCTTGAAGTGCCTGCCACCTGGGAAGAGATGGAAGCCAACTGCGCGGTAATTAAGGAAAAGAAAGATATTCCCGGCATGGGATTTGATGGCCTGACCGACTTTGTCCAGATGCTCATCATGGAAAGCCCCAACTCCGGCTACATCGATGTCGCCAACAAAGTTGTGCTCTTTGACACCGAAGAAGTGCGTGAAAGGATCGCCTGGGCTGTTGATATGGTCAACAAAGGCTACTTTACCATCAAACCTGCTGATGGTGCCTACTTTAGCCCTGATTTTAGCTCCAAAACAGTTGCCGCCTTCATGGGTTCTTGCGGCGGCTATCCCTACATTGAGCCTGACGGCTTTGAATTTGGGATGGCGCCCATTCCCGCGCAGACCTGGTATCCCTCCTGGAACCGTGGCCCCGTTGTGTTCTACTACGGTGATGACGCTCGCGCTGAAGGTGCCTATGAGTTTGTGAAATACTTCATCTCCGCCGAAGTGAACGCCGGCTGGGTCAAGGCTGTCACCGCCCTTGCCCCCTACTCCTGGACCAAGGAAACCGACAGCTACAAGGCCTACATCGCCAACACAGAGGACTTGGGGGTTCAAGCACTCATGGCGGTTGATGCCAACTTGCATATCGCCGGTTCTCTGCCTGCCGTGACCGGCGCTGCTGCCATTCGAGATTATGTCAGAGTAGCCCTTGAAAAGGCTGCCGCTGGAGACATGACTGTGGATGAAGCCTGGACCGAGTGTGTCACCCTGTCCAACGCTGCTTTGCAGGGTAAGTAAACCATTGCCGGGAGGCTGCCGCCTAAGTGGCAGCCTCTCTTTTTATCGAATAACAAATATTGAAAGTGCGGAGACAACTATGCGCGTAGAAATGAAAAATCTTTCCAAACACTTTGGGCGTGTGAAGGCGGTCAACGACTTTTCCGTCGTTTTAAACGACGGGGAGCTGGTCTGCCTTTTGGGTCCTTCGGGCTGCGGAAAAAGCACGGTGCTGAACATGCTTTCGGGTATCCTGCCGGTAACCGGCGGAAAAATCTTTTTTGATGACGAGGATGTAACCGACCTGCCGCCCGAGCAGCGCGGCATCGGGCTTGTGTTTCAAAACTACGCGCTGTACCCGCACATGACGGTGCTTGGCAATATCTGTTTCCCGCTTGAAATTCAGGGTATTCCCAAGGAGGAGCGCATCAGGCGCGCCACTGAAATGGCCGAGCTTGTGCACATGGAAAAGATGCTGTACCGAAAGCCCAAGGAATTATCCGGCGGCCAGCAGCAGCGTGTGGCCATTGCCCGGGCCTTGGTCAAGCGGCCCAATTTGCTTTTGCTTGACGAGCCTTTGTCTAACCTTGACGCAAGGCTGCGGCTTGAAATGCGCGAAGAAATTCGCCGCATTCAATTGCAAACCAAGGTGACCACCATTTTTGTTACCCACGACCAGGAAGAAGCCATGAGCATTTCCGACCATATCGTGCTGATGAAAGACGGCTTTTTGCAGCAGCATGATGGTCCGCAAACGCTTTACAACGAACCGGCCAACCAGTTCGTGGCCGACTTTTTAGGCAACCCGCCTATTAACAACATCAAAGGTACTATTCGCTCGGGCTTTTTTGTGGCCGACAACGGAGATAAGGTCAAGCTGCCCGAAACCAGCATGGCGCCTGAAGGGACCAAGGTTAACCTTGCTATCCGTGCCGAAAGTTTTTTAATGGCTGAAAAAGACGATGACAGCTGCCTGCACTGCGCGGTTGAAAGCGTATACCAGCTTGGCAAGGAAGAAATGGCCCTGCTGAAGTTTGGTGATACGCAAATGCGTGCTTATATTTCTTTTGACTATGGTCTCAAGCCCGGCGATGAAGTGATGCTAAACGTCAGGGACAGGGGCGTGTTTTTATTCGACTTTGAAACGGGGAGGCGCTACGCATGAAAGAAAAGCTGCCGGCGCCTGCCATGAAAAAGCGACCACAGCGCGGCCTGCGCCGACTGGCTATGCATGTTGTGGCGCTGTTTCTTGTGGGCGGCCTAATCCTATATCTGGGACTTAGCGGCCGGGTCATGTTGATAAACCGCATGGATGTAGCCCAAAAGGATGTGTCCATGGAGATCTTACATGCCAAAGCCCTGGTCGAAATTAAACCCATTTTGCAGGCCCATGCCGACGAAAACGTCAACGCCACGCTGGACCAGGCTATCAGCTCCAAAAAACGGGGCCTGAAGACCACCGTGGGTGATATGTTTTCGACCGGTTTCTCGACTGAGGACATTTATCTGGCGGTTGAAAAGGCTGTTTTTGAAGGCGTCGCTGCAAGGACCGACCAGGAATCTGCCGATAAGCTGCAAGCCTTAGCCCGTGAAGACTTGGACTTATTTAAGGCAAAGCTAATCCAGGAAGAAACAGAAGCGTTGGAAACTTTAAGCCTTGCTAAGGTGCGAAAAACGCTTTTAGTAACCGAAACGGGCTATGCACAGATGTATTACCACGCCGCCCTTATTGCAATCGGCGGGGTGCTGCTTGCCTTTGCGGTGCTGCTTCTTGGCATTTGGGCTTTTGCCCCGCATAAGACCAAGATTAAGACGGCTGAGTTGCTTGAGCCCATCGACTATCTCCTGCCGTTTTTTGTGGGCGTGTTTATTTTTACCCTCTATCCCATTGTGCGGGTGGTGATTATGAGCTTTCAGGAGCGCTATCGCCTGGACGGTTCTTTCCAGGGCTGGGGCCTTGGCAACTATCAATACGTTATCCACGGCATCCCCGGTACCAGCAACTACTTTATGCAGGGGCTGCGTAATACTTTCTTATATGTGATCATGACGGTACCTATTACCACGGTTTTGGCGGTGGTGATCGCTTATCTTTTAAACCAGAAGCTGCGTTTTTCGGCGCTGTTTCAGACCACCTACTTTTTACCCATGGTTACCAGCGTCACGGCGGTGGGCCTTGTTTGGCGGTGGATTTTTAATGCCAATTTCGGTCTCTTAAATGCTATTCTTCAGCTATTTGGCACAACGCCCATTGATTGGCTGGGCAACACTAACTACTCCATGTATGTACTGGTAATTTTCGGTATCTGGAACTCGCTGCCATTTACCATTATTCTGTTGTTAAGCGGTCTGCAAAACATCGACGAAACTTACTACACCGTCGCCAAAGTGGACGGGGCCAAGGCGCTGCGCATATTCTGCCGCATTACCGTGCCGCTGCTTGCGCCCGCCATCGGCCTTGTGCTGACCATCAATTCCATTTCCGCTTTTAAGGTCTTTACCGATGTAACGGTGCTTTTTGGCGGCACTCCGGGGCCGGCCAGCAACATGTACACGGTGGTCTATTATATTTACGAAATGATGCGCAACAGGCTGGAACTTGGCAGGGCTGCCGCCGCTGCCATCATTTTGTTTGTGTTCATCTTTATCTTTACCATGCTGCAGCGCTACATCCAGCGCAAGTGGAACTACACAACTTAAAAAGGGGGGAGAGCTCATGAAGAAAAAACAGAATCGTACGCGCTCCCTTCTGGGGACTGTAATCTATGTGGCTGGTATTGTATTGGCGGTTGCGGGCAGCCTGACCTGGCTGTTTAAAAAAAACGAGCCCATGCTCACCGTCATAGGGCTTGTGGCTGTGGCTGTTGGCTTATTCCTCAACCACTCCTATAAAACCAAGGTCATGTCCCTGCGGGGGATACGATACTTTTTCCTGTCTGTAGGCGCCATTATCATGGTTTTTCCCTTTTACTGGATGCTGGTTTCTGCCTTTAAAACAAGCGCGGAAATGAACCTGTTTCCGCCCACCATGCTGCCCAAAAACTGGCGAAACTTTGATAACTTCGTGGTCGCGTTCAAAACAGCGCCCTTTGCCCATTACTTTTTAAACTCCGTGGTCACCTGCCTGTCAAGCGTGGGCATTACGACCTTTACCACCATTTTAGCGGCCTTTGCTTTTTCAAGGCTTAAGTTTCCGGGGCGGGATGTGCTGTTTAGCCTGCTTCTTTCCATGATGATGGTACCCTTTGAAATGCTGGTGATCACCAACTACACCACTATCGTCAAGGTGGGGCTCAACGATACCATTTGGGCGCTGATTTTGCCGTTTACGTCCAGCATTTTCTATACCTACATTTTGCGTAACTTCTTTGTGTCCATCCCCGAAGGCCTTTACTGGTCTGCTCGTGTGGACGGCTGCACCAACTGGCGCTACCTCTGGCGCATTATGGTGCCCATTGCGAGGCCCTCGCTTGTAACCATTGTGCTCTTAAACGCTATGGCCTCGTGGAATAGCTTCATGTGGCCGCTGCTTGTGATTAAAAGGGATACCAACCGCACCCTGCCCTTTGGCCTTTATACCTTTACCACCGAGGTGGGCGCCAACAACGAGCTGTTGATGGCCGCTTCGCTTGTGGTGGTTACGCCCATGATTATCCTGTTCCTGTTTGCCAGAAAACAGATCGTCAGCGGCGTATCCCGCGGCGGCATTAAGGGCTGATGAGGCGCTATTTGTTCAATCCATGAAGAGAATTTTAACTCTTTTACTCTCCACTTTTTTGCTGCTGTCTTTTGCCTGCGCACAAGACAGCGTTCTGTTTATCAATGTAGGCAAGGCCGATGCTATTTTAATTACGGCAGGCGAACAGCACTACTTGGTAGATACCGGCAGTAAAGATTCTTTCCCTATGCTGTGGGTGGGCTTGAAAGCGCGGGGCGTCAACCGGCTTTCGGGTGTATTTTTAACGCACAGCCATAACGACCACGTAGGCGGCCTTGCGGAGCTTGCAAAGCACATGCCCATTGACATGGGTTACTGCGCCCAAATAGGCGAACTGAGCAAAAAAGGAGCGCATAAAACTCAAAAAAAGCTGTCCGATGCGGGGCTGCCTACCACCTTGCTTTGTGCGGGGGATGTGTTGTACCTATCGGAGAGAGACACAATTACCGTGCTTGCGCCCTTTGTTTACTTTGCCGACGATGATAACGACAATTCCCTTGTACTCATGCTTTCTCTGGACGGCGTTCGCTATCTGTTCACTGGCGATATGCAGGTGCGGCAGGAAGAAACGCTGTTAAAGAAAAACCTTGACCTAAGCGCCCAGGTACTCAAAGTAGGCAACCACGGCAACCCGGACGCGACAAGCCCGGCCTTCGCGCGGGCGGTAAGCCCCCAAATCGCCGTTATCAGCACTGACAGGGCTGTGGACCATGATTCAGCGAACGAACGGGTGTTTGCCGCTTTGCGGCCAGCCCAGGTACTATTGACGGAGGAGGCGGGCATTGGTATTTTGGTGTATAATAATGAAGAAGATCAAATTACCGTTCAAACAATTTTCCCTTCAGAGGTGGATAGGGGCACTTTCTTGATGGACATCAATGTGGATAACCAGCTGGTAACCATCACCGGACAAGGCGACCTATCGGGTTGTGCTCTGTTTTCATCAAGGGGCGGGGAAGCCTTTATTTTTCCGGAGGGCGCGGTGCTGAGGGCAGGGGAAGAGATTACCGTTTCAAGCAAAGTGGATGCCACCTACCACTGGGATGAAAAGAACCCTATTCATAAAACCAAGAACGATTTACTCACCCTTTACCACCCGGACGGCACCGTCCTTGCGACCAAAAACAATCTGTAGGAGAAAGCCATGATAGCCAAGGGTCAAAACAAAAAGCTGCAAATCGCCATCGTGGCTGCCTTTTGCGCGCTGCTTATTTTGTGCGTGGTTTTGGATATCTCCATCTTAGTGGCGCTGATTATCGGCCTCGGACTTTTTTTAGGCTACGGGCACTATTGCGGCTTTGGTGCAAAGGAGCTGCTGAATTTTTGCCTGTCGGGTGTGCGCACGACCAAAAACATTTTGCTCACCTTTGTTTTAATCGGCATCCTCACCGCCCTGTGGCGGGCCTCGGGCTGCCTTGCGACACTGGTTGTCTACGCGACGGCCTTTGTTCGGCCGTGGATTTTTTTGTTGTTTACCTTTTTAATGAACTGTCTGGTTTCGCTGCTCACGGGCACGGCCTTTGGCGCGGCGGCTACCATGGGCGTTATCAGCATGAGTTTGGCCAGCACCTTGGGACTATCTCCCATGTGGGTGGGCGGAACGATATTGGCGGGCGTTTTCTTTGGCGACAGGTGTTCGCCCGTTTCGACCAGCGCCCTGCTTGTTGCCACGCTCACTGAAACCAACCTGTATGAAAACATTAAAGCCATGATTAAAAGCGCCAACGTACCGTTTTTGGTGAGCTGTCTTTTATATTTAGGCATCGGTTTTCTTTTAAAGCCCCAAGGGCAGATACAGGATGCGGGCAGCGTATTAAGGGCGGCCTTTGTCTTATCGCCCGTTTGCCTGCTTCCAGCGGCGGTTATTTTAGTATTGGCGGTTTTCAAAGTACCTGTCAAAAAAGCCATGTTCTTCAGCATTCTTACCGCTTTACCGCTGGCTTTTTTCATTCAAAAAATGCCGGCGCAAAGTGTTTTGCACACCATGATTTTCGGCTACCAATGCTCAAATGAAAAGGCCGCCGTTTTGATGAACGGGGGCGGGCTTTTTTCCATGGCGCGGGTGGCCGCCATCGTGTGCATTTCTTCCTGTTATAGCGGCCTGTTTCAAGCGACGGGTCTGCTTAGCTTTTTGGAAGCCATTATTCAAAAGATTGACAAAAAATGGGGCAGCTACCGGGCAACGCTTTTAACGTCCATCCCTGTCAGTGCCATCAGTTGCAACCAGACGCTTTCGATTATCCTCACTCATCAGTTAACCAAGTCCATCTCCAAAGACCCCAAACAGCATGCCCTGAACCTTGAAAATACAGCCGTGGTGGTGGCGCCCATGATTCCCTGGTCCATCGCATCCACCGTGGCGCTTTCGTCGGTGGGCGCGCCCGTTTCGTCTATTTTATGCGCTTTCTTCTTATACCTTTTGCCGCTGTGGCGGTGGTTTAGGGAGAAGGAACAGAAATAGGAACTTA
>CAYFTJ010000030.1:0-17703 GCA_964346155.1 uncultured Oscillospiraceae bacterium | reverse complement strand
CCTGTCGACAAAGCGGTCTTGGCAATTATGCTAAAGCCGCTTTGTCGACGGTCTGCTGTATATTGTATGTCACACTTTATTCCGTTAGATTATAACGAATTTCGTTATTATTGTCGTAAAGTAAAAGGTCGTTACATATTCGACGACCTTTTCTTCGTTGGTGGAGCATAAGGGAGTCGAACCCTTGACCTCCACAATGCCATTGTGGCGCGCTACCAACTGTGCTAATGCCCCAACGCCCAGTAGTATAACACACGAAAAAAAAATTGTAAAGTATTTTTCAAAAAATCTTTTCAATTCATCGACGATTCATTTAGATTCATTTCCATTAAGATTCATTTAGATTCATTTAGATTCATTTCCATTAATTGCTTGACTAATATTGACCATCACTATATAATAATATATCAATTTGCTTCTCTATTTTGTTTAAGAAGAGAATTATTGGAGGCCTATATGAATTTTGATTTTTTGATGGTTGCGCATCCTTTAACAACTTTAGAATTTTTCTTCCGTGTGTTCGCCGCCCTTTTAGCTGGCGGCATCATTGGCATAGAAAGAGAATATAAAAACAGACCTGCCGGTATGCGCACGCATGTGCTAGTATGTTTAGGCGCTTGCAGTGTGGCCTTACTGGAGTCTTTAATATTAGGTAGTTCTACCATTGGCAATGCCTTAAACGATCGAGCCTCCTTTACTATCGGACGCTTATCCGCGCAAGTAATCAGCGGCATCGGTTTCTTGGGTGCGGGCACAATTTTTATGGCTCAGAAAAAGATTTCCGGCCTAACCACCGCTGCCAGCGTCTGGAACGTTGCTTGCGTAGGTTTGTTGATTGGCATGGGTTATACGTGGATGGGTATTTTTTTGGCTGCACTGGTCACCATCGTTCTCATGTTCTTTGGGAGGGTTATCAAAATCAATGCAGTTAAGCACGTTGAGGTTAAATTTATCAACCGCGCCGAAACATTGCCCTTTATTAACTCCTATTTCCAATCGCTTGGCGTTATGATTTTGGACGTTGACTTTCATGTGGAAACCATTACCGATATCAAGCAGCAAGAGCGCAACCTATACACCAACGTATATACATTACAGCTTCCCAAAAAGGTGGAATACGTCAATATCGTTGGGCATTTGTCTGAATATCCTAATATGCAAACAGTACGTACAAGAAACGCTTAATTTAAAATAATAACCTGATTTCTCTTACATTTGAATCACCGGATTTCTTTTGGCATATCCGATGATTTATGCTATACTTATTGTATATGGATAAGCTTAAAAATACACTGCCTGTTGTTTGCGGTATCATCGCTGAGTATGACCCTTTCCATTTGGGCCACGCAAAGCAATTTGCTCAAATTAAAGAGCGCCTAAATCCCGATTATATCGTATGCGTCATTAGCTGTGCTTTTGGACAGCGAGGCGACGTGCATCTATTTTCAAGCCATGCCCGTGCCCAGATGGCTGTTGAAGCCGGTTGTGATTTGGTGCTAGGTCTCCCCTATTCCTTTGGCACGGCCCCAGCCGAACGCTTTGCTTTGGGCGGTGTTGATGCCCTCAATCGCTTGGGTGTGGTTACGCATCTATGTTTTGGGGTGGAAGAATCAAGCCTTCCTCTTCTGCCAAAACTAACCAATACCTCCTTTAACCAGGCCGCTTTTAAAGCCGCGATGGACGAAGGGCTGTCCTACGCAGAGGCACAATCCCTTGCGCTTGCCCAATCTGTAGATATCAATACGCCTCACTTGAATCTGCCTAATCTAAACCTTGCGCTTGCCTATTACAAGGCGGCAAAAGAGCTTGATGCCAAGCTTGTATTGGAAGCTTTCCCGCGCCGGGGCAATTATCATTCCACCACAGAGCAAGTTTTCCCCTCGGCTTCGTTTGTTCGTCATGCGCTTGTGCACGGCAATTGGTCGGCAGTCAAAAAAAGCGTTCCTCATAGCAGCTACGAAATCATCAAAGAGCAATGGCAAAGGGGATATTACTGTTTGGATAGCTCGCTTGATACCACTCTTTTCCATCGTCTGCTTACAATGGATTTAACACAATTAAGGAATTTGGCCGAAGTATCTGAGGGGATTGAACATCGGCTGCATAAGTGTATGATGGACGCAACCAGCCGTAAAGATTTGGTACTTAAAATTAAAACCAAACGCTACCCTTATACAAGACTCAATCGTATTATAAGCCATGCGCTTGTCGGTCTAAATCAGCAAGATTGTCCAAAGCAAATTCCTTATGTCCGGTTGCTGGGCATGTCCAAGCGCGCGCCAAAGCTATTGCGGCTCATCAAAAAAACAAGCAGTAACCTACCTATTATAGTAAAGGTATCTAAATGTACTCATCCCCTGTTCACGCTTGAAAAGCAGGCGGAAGGTTTATGGCTGTTGGGGGCCAAACAGCCCTTGAAACATATATATACCCAAGAAATAATTAAAGAAAAGGAAGGTGCAACATGATTCGAACCATTCAGGCAAGCCAAATCACTGACACCGTTACTGAGCTTTTTCTCAAAGCTAACCGCATTATAGGGGAGGATGTGCTTAATTCCATCTCCTGTGCTATGGAGGTGGAACCATCTCCGCAGGGAAAAGCTGTACTTGACCAGTTAATTCAAAACTACGAAATCGCCAAAAACGAGTCTAGACCTGTCTGCCAGGACACCGGCATGGCCGTTGTTTTCATTGAAGTCGGACAAAATGTGCATATTGTCAACGGCGCTCTGGAAGATGCTATCAATGAGGGTGTACGCCAGGCTTATGAAACCGGTTATCTGCGCAAATCGGTGGTGGGCGATCCTCTGTTTAATCGCACGAACACCAAAGACAATACGCCTGCCGCAATTTACACCCGCATTGTCCCAGGAGATAAGGTACACATCCTGGCAGTTGCCAAAGGCTTCGGCTCAGAAAACATGAGCGCGCTGAAAATGCTGGTCCCTGCCGACGGGCTTGAAGGAGTCAAGAAATTCATCCTTCAAACAGTACAAAATGCCGGCCCTAATCCCTGTCCGCCTATCGTTGTCGGCGTTGGTGTTGGAGGCACTTTTGAGCTCGCCGCGCTCATGGCAAAGCGCATGACGGCCGCTCCCTTAACTCGCAGAAATAAAAACCCTGAATATGCCGCCCTTGAAGATGAATTGCTGGAAAAAATCAATATGCTTGGCATAGGGCCGGCCGGAATCGGCGGCCAAACCACGGCGCTTAAAGTCAATATCGCATCAGCCGCTACCCACATTGCCGGCCTGCCAGTTGCGGTTAACATCTGCTGTCATGCCGCAAGACATGCTGAAGCGACCATATAATAAGGAGGCACAACATGGATAAGCCCATTCGTATTCAATTACCCTTGGATGACCAAACCGTCCGGTCCCTTAAAGCAGGTGACAGTGTATTGATATCTGGAAGCCTTTATACTGGCCGTGACGCAGCGCACAAACGCTTGATTGAGTTGCTCAATAAGGGAGAAGAACTGCCCATTGATATAAAGGGACAGGCCATTTACTATGTTGGCCCCGCCCCCGCTATGCCTGATCAAGCCGTTGGTTCCGCCGGTCCTACTACTTCCTATCGTATGGACCCCTATACCCCTCAGCTGATTGAGCTGGGACTTAAAGGAATGATCGGTAAAGGCAAGCGCAATCAGGCCGTCATAGACGCTATGAAAAAACATGGCGCCGTCTATTTTGGCGCTGTCGGCGGTGCCGCCGCATTGATTTCAAAATCCATTACCAAAGCGGAAATAGTAGCATACCCCGACCTTGGAGCCGAAGCCATCCATCGCTTTGAAATCAGCGATTTCCCTGCCATTGTCATCATTGACGTACAGGGAAACAATATGTATGAAATGGGGCCTGCATTGTACAAAAAAATTGATGTATGATACAATAATCCCGCTATGAAAGGAGGGTGCGCATGAAACGAAAGTTCACGCTAGGGTTAACATTCATGCTCCTGTGCACCCTTCTTTTTTTCTTGCCTTTCAATGCCTTGGCTTCTTCCGGGACAGTCAACGAATATAACCAAAGTAAGCCGGAAAACTTGCTTCCTCAGCATTTAAGAGGTGAAAGCGCCATTGTCATCGATGCCCAAACAGGAGAAGTTCTTTTCGAAAAGAACGCGAACGATATTCGATACCCCGCGTCTACCACAAAAATCATGACGGTCTACCTGGGTATTCTTTATGGAAACCTGGAGCAAACAGTCATTGTATCGGAAAGCTGTTTGCAGCTGCCCGATGACGCATCGCGCATCCCCTTGGAGGCAGGGCAGGAAATTAATTTTAAAGACTTACTATGCGCAACCATGGTGGCCTCCGGTAACGAAGGCGCCAATTTAATTGCCGAGGTGATTGCCGGCAGCGTTCCTGCTTTTGCCAACATGATGAACCAAAAGGCACAAGAGCTTGGCTGCACATCCACCTATTTTACTAACCCTCACGGCTTGCACGACGACAATCAGGTGACCACCGCAAGAGACCTTGCCATTATAGCCGCCGCTGCCATGCAGGATGAAACCTTTAAAGAAATTGCGGGTTTGTATCAGTTTACCTTACCACCCAATAACATCAATCAAGGCAAAAAACTTTATGCCCGTGATAGCGTTTTTAAAACACAATCTTCTGACGAAGACAGGCAACAGTACTATTTGGAATTTTCCACCGGTGTAAAAACAGGCTTTACCACCCCTGCGGGCTACTGCTATGTTGGCTCAGCGGAAAAGGATGGACAGAGCCTGATTTGTGTTACTCTTAAAGCCACCAGCTATAACCGCGCATTTTTGGATTCCAAGCGTTTGTTGCTCTATGGCTTTAGCCAGTATACCAGTACCTCTATTACTGAGATTTATAAGCAAAACCCTAAGGTGGTGGACATTAGTTCCTTTGCCCTGGACGACAGCAACATGGGGCGCCTTGAGCTGCTGATACGCAAGCAGGACCCCTTGGCAGACGACCAGCTGTCCGGACGTATTGGCGGCAAAACCGGGTATATATCTACCTACAATACCCGCACTTCTTTTCGTTTTGTAAAGCAATTGGAAGCGCCTATTGTAGCCGGTGATGTCATTGGAGAAATGACCTATACGCCTGAAGACGGTGGTGAAACCATTGTTTATGACCTGGTTGCTTCCCGCAATATTGACAGGCGTGACGCCATTGCCCCGACTCTTGCTGAAATTCTTTCTTTCGCCCAAAACGATCCCAACCCCTTCCCGCCTCTGTCCCCGGAACTGATTCTCATGTTCAGTTTGCCTTTTGTGGTGACCTTCATTGTCATCCGCTTTATCATTAAACTGTTCAAACGTCGCCACAGAAGAGCCAGGCGTACCAGCCGCTCTTCTTCCCACAGGCTCCGAAGCCTGTCCAAGAGGGGCAACCGTTATTTTAGATAATGTGGCAACCGTTAATTTAGATAATAATCTTTGAAAAGAGCGCTGTATTCTGATATAATAGGTAAAAAAATGCAGGGAGGTACTATATGCTACGCACAGATAACCAATCCATCGTTTTGGATGTAAACAACTTGATGGCCGACCAAATTGGTCATAATTACGGAATTTCCCCCGATGAAATTGATTCTTACCGCCAGCAAGCAGCCCTTGCCCAGCAAGCAATCCAGAAAAATCGTGGCACAGGCTGGCTTGGTTGGACAGAACTACCCTACAATCAGGACGAAATTGTCGAAGATATTTTAGAAACCGCTGAAAAGATCCGCGAACGCTTTGATTATTTCGTTGTCTTAGGTATCGGCGGCAGTGCCCTTGGCCCCATCGCTGTTCAGCAGGCCCTTAATCATCTGCATTACAACCAGCTGCCCAAAGAAAAACGTAAAGGCCCCAAGCTTTTTGTGGAAGACAACATCGACCCGGAACGTATGGCTGCCCTGCTTGATGTCATCGACTTAAAGAAGACCTGCTTTAACGTCATCAGTAAATCGGGTGCAACTGCCGAAACCATGTCGCAGTACCTGATTGTTGAAGATTTGCTCAAAAAGACTGTCGGCAGCAAATGGACAGAGCATATTGTCGCTACAACCGACAGAGAAACCGGCAACCTTATTCGTTTGGGTCTTGAACACAATCTCAAGCTATTTTATATTCCTTCCACCGTTGGCGGCAGATTCAGCGAGCTCACCCCGGTCGGCCTTTTGTCTGCGGCTGTATGCGGGATCGACATTAAACAGCTCTTAGCCGGCGCAAAGGCCATGGACCAACGCTGCCTAAGCCAGCAAATCTGGGAAAACCCCGCTCTTTTACAAGCAGTCATTCAGCACATCCTCATGGAAAATGGCGTCAACATTCATGTGATGATGCCTTATGCGGATAGCCTCAAGTTCATGTCCGACTGGTTCTGCCAGCTGTGGGCGGAAAGCCTTGGAAAAAATGTTACCCGCAAAGGCATGGCCGTAAACGTTGGGCAGACTCCCATGAAAGCCTTAGGCGTTACCGACCAGCACAGCCAGCTCCAGCTCTACACCGAAGGCCCTTATGACAAGGTCGTCACCTTCCTGCATGTTGGCGAATTCCGCACCGAAACGCCTATCCCTTCTGAGAACAAAGAGTACCCTGTCCTTGAGTTTTTAGGCGGCAAGTCCTTGAACCAGCTGATCGAAGCGGAATATCTTGGCACGCAGTATGCCCTCCTTCGTTCAGGCCGCATGAGCCAAACCATTCACTTCCCGGTTGTAAACGCCTACACCATCGGCCAATTCCTTTACTTCTTTGAACTGGTCACCGCCTATGTGGGCGAACTGCTCGACATTAACGCCTTCAACCAACCCGGCGTTGAAGAAAGTAAGATTGCTTCTTACGCTGTGCTTGGCAATACCGAAGAAAAATATCAAAAGAAGCAAGCAGAAATGATGGCAGCCCCTAAAGCAAAGAAGCAGTATCTCCTCTAAACAATTACATGACAAAAGTCCTGAGAAAATTCTCGGGACTTTTTAAATAGCTGTTATCTGCGTCTTGGCGCAATGTGAATGGATCTTTCTTCAAATGCCTCCAAGGCTTCCTGCACCCCTTCAATAAAAGTGGGGTGAGGACGCATACCTTTGAGCATATCATGGGTGCTAAGTCCGTTGGCAATCGCTAAAGTAAATTCGTCGATCATGTCACTGGCTCTGTCACACATGAGCTGAGCGCCTAAAATGCGCCCGGTTTCCTTTTCAGCAACCACTTTCACAAAACCTCGTCCGGTTCCCGCAATGAGCGTGCGGCTATTACCTGCCATAAGGTATTTGGCCACAACCGCATCTAAGCCCCGCTCCCCTGCTTGCTGCAGTGTTAATCCTACGGTGGCTATTTCGGGACAGGTGTAGATGCATCCTGGGACCAGAAAAATGTCTGTCTCGGTATCCTTTCCGGCCAGGTGATCTGCTACCATTTTTCCTTGGGTGGAAGCAGCATGCGCAAGCTGCGCACCGGTTGTAACATCACCAACAGCATAGATGCCTTCCACATCTGTTTGGCCGTGCTGGTTAACAGGAAACCTTCCGCGTACATCAGTTGGTTTAGGGCAACCATCCAAAAACAGATGGTCCGCATTGGCTCTGCGTCCGGTAGCCACCAGCAGGGTATCACAGGTAATTTCCCCGTTTTCTAGGCTTAAAACAACTTGGTCATCCCTTTCTTCAACAGCCATTACCTTAGCGCCCGTATGAACCTTTACACCGTTTTTTCTAAAGTTCATTTGGAGGCTGCGCCCAATCTCATCATCCATTTCAGGGAGCAGCCTTGGCATCGCTTCAATGATTTCCACTTCATAGCCGAAGGCTGACAGGAAAGTAGCCATCTCAACACCGATGACCCCGCCGCCAAGCACAGCAATTCTGGAACCAAGGGGCGGCTGTTTTAATATGCCGTCACTGGTTACAATGCGCTCAGATAACTTAATTCCTGCAATGGGCGGAACGGAAGGCATGGAGCCGGTAGCGATAATGATAGCGTCGCCTTCATAGCTTGTATCACCTGCCACGACTTCTTTTGGGGAAGCAATTTGCGCTCTTTCCCTGTTCAGCTCGACTCCATTGCTTTTAAGCAGCATTTCTACCCCTTGGCGCAGAGTTTGCACAACTTCATCCTTTTTTTGATAGACTTTACCTAAATCCACAGCTTTCGAGGAAAATTCAATGCCCCAATCGCTAGCCGCTGTGTCGCTTGCATATAAGTCAGCAGCATGTAACAAGGCTTTGGTCGGGATACAGCCTCGGTTAAGGCAGGTCCCTCCCACTTCCCCTTGCTCAAATAACACTGCCTCCCAACCGTTCTGCCTGGCGCGTATAGCTGCTTCATATCCGCCCGGACCAGACCCTATAATCAAAACTCTTGACATAACATATCCTTTCATTGATTCTTAAAAAGAGCCGTCAGTTAACTCCAAAAAAGCTGCCTTTAATTCATTAGGCGCTTTGACATTCTGAAGGGCGCTTGTAATTCCGTCTTTACTTGCCTGCTGATGCACAAGGCTCTCCTTTAATTGGGGAAAAAGCTCTATCTGCATGGCATCAGAATATAGGGCGTAATCTTGAATGATTCCCGCGTGAATATCTAACTCCAGCCGCAAAAGCCCAAAGGGAAAACGCTTTTCATTCGCCCAGGTAAAGGAAATAGGCCGTCCGTAAACCCAGGACCACTGTGATAACGTATCCTGCGCCTTTTCAATCTCTCCCTTAGGTAAGTCCTCTTCAGTAAGCCAAACAGCCCTGGCGCCATAAGCCTCTTCAAAGGCTTTAATCAGCCGTTCGGACAAGCTTTTTACCGTAATTTCTTCCGATAAGTCCTGAAGGTTAACCACACGCGAACGAACCGAGGTGACGCCTTTGGAGCGATACTTTTGTTCGTCAGTGGTTAAATATTTACTCAGGGGCTCAGGGTCGGTTTTAATCAGCAAAGTGCCATGATGATATGCCCTTCCTCCCTGAGTATAATAGGCATTGCCTGAAAATTTGCGCCCGTCAACCGTGATGTCATTACGCCCAGACTGTTGAGCATCTAGGCCAAAGGAAGAAACCGCCTGTGCGATAACGGATGTTTGTTTATGGATATCTTCCATGAACTTATCATAAAGATAAGTAAAATTCAGGTTGCCAAGATCGTGGTACACAGCCCCGCCACCTGAAAGACGGCGGGCAAGATACCCGCCGGCTTCCCGAAGTAAGGGTACATTGCACTCACGCCAAGCGCATTGGTTGCGCCCAATGACGACTGTTCTTTCATTTTGCCAAAGATACAGGGTCATCGAGTTTTTTGGAGCATACTCCAAAAGTACTTTTTCCAGTGCAATGTTGTGATAAGGATTGGTGTTATCGGTCTTGATTAAGTACAGCTGCTTACTCTTCATAACGTAAAATAGGATTCCGGGCGGCGCTCACTTCATCAGGACGACCGATATAGGTGGTAAGGGGCGCATTGCGCAATTCATCGGGTGCAGAGCTGATCTTTTCTTTCACCTGTCTATATTTTTCCGCAGCATCAAGCAAAGATTGCCTGCTTTCGGTTTCGGTGGGCTCCAGCATCAAAGCCTCCGGTACGATTAACGGAAAATACATGGTCGGCGGATGCATTCCAAAGTCCAAGAGACCTTTAGCCACATCCAGCGCGGTGATGCCCGTTTCTTTCTTGATATCCTGCAGCGTTAGAATAAATTCATGCATGCAGACATGGTCATAAGCCACCGGGAATACATCCTTCAACAGGTGCATCAAGTAGTTGGCATTGAGCACCGCCGTTTGGGATGCTTCACGAATGCCATCGGACCCTAAGGTAAGTATATAGGTTAGCGCGCGCACAACAACACCGAAGTTACCATAGAAACTTCGAATTTGACCGATGGAGTGCTCAGCCCTTTCGTCCTTCCCAAGAACTGAAGATGGAAGATAAGGCATGAGGATTTCCTTACAGCCGACAGCCCCTGAGCCCGGACCGCCGCCGCCATGAGGTGTGGAGAAAGTCTTATGCAGATTCAAGTGAATGACATCAAAACCCATATCGCCGGGGCGCACCTGACCCATGATGGCATTGAGGTTGGCGCCGTCATAGTAGCACAGACCGCCCGCCTCATGGACAAGACTGGTAATTTCTAAAATCTGCGGGTCAAAAAGGCCAAGGGTGTTGGGATTGGTGAGCATTAAACCCGCCGTATCGTCACCAAGCGCCTTTTTGAGGGCTTCCAAGTCTACATAGCCATTGGCATCAGACGGAATATTTACCACGTCAAAACCCGCCATAACGGCGCTTGCGGGGTTGGTTCCGTGTGCAGAGTCAGGCACCAACATCTTGGTGCGCTGTGTTTGCCCATGGTGATCAAAGTAAGCCTTCATAAGCAACAGGCCAAGGAATTCTCCGTGAGCCCCGGCTGCAGGCTGCATGCTCATCTTATCCATGCCCGTAACGGCACAGAGAAGTTCGTCCGCCAAATCAATCACTGCCTGACATCCCTTGACTGTCTCCTTGGGCTGCAAGGGATGAACGCCGGTAAAACCGGGAAGGCTGGCTACCCGCTCGTTTAGGCGCGGATTGTATTTCATGGTACATGAGCCCAGCGGATAAAACCCGCTGATGACGCCAAATGTCTGGTCTGCCAATTCTTTATAGTGGCGGGCAGCTTCCACCTCGGCCACTTCCGGCAAAGTCCATTTGGCTTTGCGCAGAAATTTATCCGGACGCTTGGCCTTTTCAACATCGCTTTTGGGCAGGTAATCGCTGCCATGACCGGGCATAGAACGCTCAAAAATCAGTTTCATTTGCTCACCGCCCCTCTGATGGCCTGAACAGTTAAATCAAGGGCTTCCCTGGTCGCCTTCTCAGTAACGCACCAGAGCATCCCGCCCTCCACAGGAAGGCCGGAAAGGATCCCTACTTTGTGCAGCGCCTTTTCTATTCGAGCAGCATCAACAGGCAAGGTGGTTACGAACTCGTTAAAGAATTCCCCTTCATAAACCATTTGAATGCCAGGTATCTCACACAGACGTTTGGCCAGGTAATGCGCCTTGTCAAAGCTGAGTTCAGCAGCCTCAGACAAGCCTTTTTTGCCCATCACTGCCATATAGACGCCCGCTCTTAGAGCGCACAGTGCCTGATTGGAACAAATGTTACTTGACGCCTTTTTTCGGCGAATATGCTGCTCTCTTGCCTGCAAAGTTAAAACAAAGGCACGGTTTCCTCGAGAGTCTTTCGTTTGCCCCACAATGCGGCCGGGCAGCTGGCGTACCAGTTCTTTCTTGGCAGCGATAAAGCCGACCGTCGGACCGCCATAGCCCATGGGAATGCCTAAGGGCTGTCCGTCACCGGTTGCAATGTCAGCACCCAGGGCACCGGGAGATTCAAGCATGCCAAGGGCTGTAGGATAGCAACCGACAATAAGCTTTGCGCCCCTTTCGTGTACCTTTTCGGCAATGGCTTCAACATCTTCAATCAGGCCATAAAAATTTGGTTGCTGAACAAAAAGGCAGGCCGCCTCATCACAGAGAACTTCTTCTATTTTGCTTACGTCAACCACGCCATTTTTGGAAGTTACTATCTCAACCCTTAGATTGCGTCCGTAAGCATAGGTTTTGATCGTTTCAATGGTTTCGGGATTGGCGTTATCCGCGACATAAATTACATTCTTATTACGCTTCAGGCACATCATTGCGCCTTCGGCCGCAGCCGAAGCACCGTCATACACCGAGGCGTTGCTCACATCCATACCGGTGAGCTCGCAGATCATTGTCTGATATTCAAAGATGGATTGAAGAACACCCTGGCTTATCTCTGCCTGGTAGGGCGTGTAGGCAGTAACAAACTCTTCCTTGCTGCCAACCGTGTCGACGATGGAAGGGATATAGTGGTCATAGATGCCGGCGCCCCGCAGAACTGTCGGGTACAGCGTATTCATCTGCGCCATAGAGCGCATAACGGCCTCCGCCTCCATCTCGCTAACGCCTTGCGGCACCCCGGGTAACTCATCCAATAACACCGAGGCCGGAACATCGACATAAAGGTCTTTGTAACCCCTCATGCCCAGTTCTTCAAGCATTAGCTGCCGTTCATCCCTTGTCGACGGAATATATCCCGCCATCAATCAGCCCTCCTGGTCAATAAAAGCCAAGTACTCAGCTTCATCCAGCAGCTCAACGCTGTCGGATACATCTTCCAGCTTAACAATCCAAGCTTCATAGGGGCTCTGATTGATTAGTTCGGGGCTGTCAAGCAGCTCTTCATTCACTTCGGCTATCCGGCCGGTATAGGGACTGAGGATGTCGCTAACCGCCTTGACGCTTTCAACATCCGCAAAAGGTTCGTCGGCTACGACTTCATCGCCTACATTGGGCAGGTTCATGAAGACGATATCTCCCAGTTCTTCTTGGGCAAAATCGGTAATACCTACTACATACAGATCGCCTTCCTGTTGGACCCATTCGTGGGATTTGCAATACTTTCTGGACATGTTGATTTTCTCCTTTAATCTTTAATTTGTATTGGTAAAATTCTATTTAGAACGCTTATGGAAAGGCATATCCACCACAGCAACCGGTAGACGCCTTCCACGCACGTCCGCTTCTAATGGGGTACCGATAGCGCTTGCGGCTACATCTACAAGACCCATAGCAATGGACTTTTTAGTCAGCGGGCTCATGGTGCCGCTGGTTGTTTCGCCCACCTGTTTGTCTCCTTGATACAAGGGACAATGCTCCCGGACAATCCCTTTACCCACCACTTCAAGTCCTATGCGAATGCGCTTAGGTTCGCCCTTTTCTTTAAGGGCTTCCTGCCCGATAAAGCCGGACTTATCCAGCTTGACAAAGAAAGACAGCCCTGCTTCAAGCGGGGTAATTTCATCGCTTATTTCATGGCCATACAGGGGCATGCCCGCTTCGAGCCGCAAAGTGTCACGGGCGCCAAGGCCGCAAAGCACCAAACCATGAAGTTGGCCTGCTTCAAGCAGCTTTTGAAATATGTGGACTGCATCTTCTGCGCGCGTGTATATCTCATACCCATGCTCACCGGTATATCCCGTACGGCTAACCAAGCACTCCACACCGGCTATTTTTACCTTGGAAGTAAAGGTATAGTTTTTAACGGGCATATCCTCTTCTGCCATGAACTCAACTAAGATATCTTTTGAAAGCGGGCCTTGAAGAGCAAGTTGGGCGATTTTGTCGGAAACATCAAGCAATTCCACTTCGCCGAAAAGGTGTTGCTTAATCCACTCAACATCTTTATCTTTATTGGCGGCGTTGGCAATAATCCAATACTCATTTTCATCCATTCGATAAACCAAAACATCATCTACAATGCCGCCCTGGAGATTAAGCATAGGGCTGTAGCGAGCACGGCCAACAGACATCCCCTCCATGTTGTTACAAAACAGGTTTTGCAGGTTTTCAAGAGCTTGATTGCCTTTGATGATAATTTCGCCCATATGGCTCACATCAAACAGTCCGCAGGTTTCACGCACAGCCAAATGTTCTTTGATAATGCCGTGCGGATATTGAACCGGCAACATATAACCAGCAAACTCAACCATCTTACCGCCATGCTTCAGATGTTCTTCATATAGTGGCGTTTTCTTAACCATAAGCCCTCCTGAACGCATGAATTTTTGCTGCCTTGCCGCAACAAATAAGGTTATTTAGATTATAACATAAAAAAGGCATGGTAACCATGCCTTTAAAAAATTGTACTCTTTACTTTTTCGCTCTGCGAAGATAGGCCGGAACGCCTAAATCATCCTTTTCGCTCTCTTTGCTCTGGGGAGGTTCAGCAGTCCTTACAACCGGCTGCTGTACGGGCGGTACATTGCTAAACGGCTGCTGCATTTGCTGCGCATTAGCAGCTTGCTGACCGACGGGCTGGGGCTGAGGATAAGGCTGGGCATAGCCCGGTACCATGGGCCTTTGTACGTTGGGGAAAAGCCCTGCATTGGGGTCATACTCGGACTGGAAAGAAGAATAGCCAGGGCCGGGTTGAGCCGAAGGCTGCATCAGACGGTCTTCATAGGGATTGTAGCCGGCATTGGTGGCGCCATAAGGCACCGCGGCGCGCTGGTCCTTGTCTTTCTTACGGTTAAAGGGAACGGGCTCAAAGCCGGTGGCAATAACGGTAATCCGTACTTCATCCTTCAAACTGTCGTCAATGCCGGCACCAAAGATGATGTTAGCATTGGGGTCGGCAGACTGCTGAATACGATTGGCGGCCTCGTTAATTTCAATGATGCCCATATCTTTATTGCCGGTAATGTTGATAAGCACGGCACGTGCCCCATCAATCTTGGTTTCAAGCAGCGGGCTTGCAATGGCGTTATTGGCAGCGTCCTGCATTTTGTTTTCGCCTTTGCCCACACCGATACCGATATGCGCCATACCGCCCGACTCCATGACGGTTTTGACGTCGGCAAAGTCCAGGTTAACGGTCGCAGGCAGCGCGATCAGGTCGGAAATACCCTGAATGCCTTGACGAAGCACGTCGTCGGCAACCTTGAAAGCTTCCAACATGGATGTGCCTTTGCTGACCACTTCAAGCAAGCGGTCGTTGGGAATAACAACCAAGGTGTCAACATGTTCCTTGAGATTGTCAATGCCCATTTCGGCATTCTTCATGCGCTGTGCGCCTTCAAACTTAAAGGGCTTGGTAACAACCGCAATGGTTAGACAATTAAGCTGGCGTGCGACACTGGCTACTACAGGAGCGGCACCGGTTCCCGTTCCGCCACCCATACCGGCAGTCACAAAAACAAGGTCGGCGCCTTCCAGGGCTTCCACCAGGTCTTGTTTGCTTTCATCTGCGGCGCGCTTACCGATTTCTGGTACGGCACCGGCGCCCAGGCCTTTGGTGATTTTTTCACCGATCTGAATTTTTAGATCAGCCTTGGAAGCGTCAAGAGCCTGCCTGTCTGTGTTTACAGCAATAAATTGTACACCTTTTATGCCGGCATCAACCATGCGATTGACCGCATTGGTACCGCCGCCCCCGCAACCCACAATTTTAATGGATGCAAAATTGTTTTGCGTCGTCGCGGGACCAGACTTAACTTCTAACATGTTTGTCCTCCTTGAGTTATGGTGTTCAGCCGCCGAACAAGCGTCTGAAGAAAGAAATAATGCCGCCCTGGGTCTCTCCATCTTGCTGGCTGTCGGCCACCAAGTTGACAAGACCAAGAGAGCTGGTATAAATCGGGCTGTTCATTTTTTGAGATTTAGGCTGCAAGGGACGAAGCGGGCGCCCCAACTTGCCGCTGACATATTGGAAAGAGCCATCGTTGATAGCAAGACCGCCGCCTGTCATATACATCACCGACCAGCGGGTTAAACGTACCAGACCATCGTCTAAGGCTTTGTCTATTTCTTCACAAAGTTCATCAACGCGCGGAAGCAGGACTTCTTCTACCTTTTCACGCTGGAAGGTCACAGCTCGCTGATTATCGATGATGACTTCAAAGGCAGCTTGCGTATCTTTGGCATCAAAACGGTAGCTGCGCTTCAGGGTTTCGGCAGCGTCCAGCGGAATCTCAAGACCGTACGCAAGGTCGGCAGCCATGTGTCCGCCGCCAATGGGGATGGTTTTCATGGAAACCACCGCGTCACCTTCCACAATCATCACGTCGGTACATAGGTAACCAACATCGATTAAAGCAGAAACCTTATCACGCTCATCCTGCGGGATATAAAGCATACACTGCCCTACGGGCGTAGAATAAACACCGGAAAGTTTGCGGCCGTTTTGCTCAAGAAGCCTGCTGACTTCATCCACAAAAACACGGTCAGCCTTGGCAAAGGCAACCATGGCCGAGATTTCACTTCCCGGCATGTTGAGGGGATCAAAGGTATGCTTTCCCTGGTCTACAGAAAACCAGGCAACGTCCCGGTTGATAGACAGGCCTTCCTTATGCTGAATACTCCGCTCCGCCTTATCAAACAGGGTGTTAATATCTTTCATGCTGACTCTGGGAGAAACACCCTGGATTTGAACGCTCTCACGAGTTGCATATACTTGGGTAAAAGTGGCTGGGACGCCAAGATAAATCTTATTGGCCCTGATTCTGGCCTGTTCCTCGGCATTGCGAATCACTTCGCCCATTTTAGCGTATAGTTCAGCAGGGTTATTCCAGTTAAGACCGGTATACCCATCGTACCTTACACTGCCCATGCCTAAAATATCGGTGCGCGCACCAACACCGCTTTGGGCAACGGTGGCCACAATTTTGCTGGTACCCACATCGATCACCATGATCGTGTTTCTCATGCTTGTCAACCTCTTTCTTCCTGACGAAATAGACGTACACGCCGCAAACTGCTCCGCGCAACATATTTGCTATATTTTAACCTTTTTTTTAAGAATTATCAACCCTTTTTTGTTTTTATACCACAATTCTTGACAATTTATGCGCCACATGAAGGAATGAACCGTAAAATTCTTACTTTTTCATGTAAAAAAGTAACAAAAAAGATATAATTTTCTTAAAAGCCATCAAATAGAATCTCGAGGTTTTAGCCTAAAGTTGACGCTTGTACACGTTTCTTGTACTTTCTTCTATCAAACTAAAGCCATATTTCTTGGCAATATGCTGTGTCACTTGCTGATTAGGACTGCACTCTAGAACCAGAGAGGTTATTTCTTTTTTACTTGCAAAGTGGATTATCCCTTCCGTTACCTCACTGGCAATTCTCAAGCCCCAATAATCACGACCTATAATCCAACCCATTTCATAGGCTCCTGCTTTATATTCGTGAAAAATAAT
This sequence comes from uncultured Oscillospiraceae bacterium, assembly GCA_964346155.1. Taxonomy (GTDB): domain Bacteria; phylum Bacillota; class Clostridia; order Christensenellales; family Aristaeellaceae; genus DTU024. Next base: position 981 of record CAYFTJ010000030.1, on the reverse strand, counting down.
ATGCCCTATTACCCTGCCGTAACCTTTCCATTCCAGGGCCCAAACAGACGGATTTTCACACAGGCCGTAGTGAAGGATAAAATCTTTCGTATGTTCATAAGTAAATGGAGGTTCGATAAACCTCATAACCTCTGGATTGCTTAGAACCTCATACAAGTCATCTACATCGCTCAATTGAAATAGACGCACAATACATCGTTTCGTTTCAAGCATCATTTTCTTACCTCAAGCTTGTATTACTAAGAAATTCACAAAAAAACTGCAAGAGGAAATAGCCTTGCAGTTTTTCATGTTAATTGTAGACCACTTCTTCAGAAGTTTCGGTTAAATTCCGTATACATTATTGACGGGTAAGGTAAACATCATACCTACGCCTGGCTTATCGATATCGCCCAAAATGCTGCATACCGATTCAACAGCCATGGCTAGCACCTCTTCATCATCAATAACGGTGAAAATGGTCTTGTTATAGGGTTTTGCTTATCTAAAAACAAACGAATGGAGCCGAATAATGGTTGATTGCCTTGTCCGCCGTTGGCAATAGCTGAACCCATGCCCTGACTGTCCAGGATGGTTGCGCCCTTTACGCCAATGTCGACAAAGCTGTCCAAGATATCATCTAGATAACGCACTTCATTTAATACAATAAACAAAACATTCATTTTTGCACCTCCATGCATTAAGCAGAAGTTTGCTTTTCTCTTTGGCTTTTTAATGCGCCGTTTTCTTCTCCGGCTCGCTGAATAGCAATCTTCGCTAATATAGGCCCAACAATTTCATAGACAAGAACACTAAACAAGATGACGGTAATGATTGCTTCGCTGAACGCCGGCAGTTCCCTTGCCACAATCATCGATAAACCGATGGAAATACCACCCTGCGTCAGCAAGCTCATGCCAAGATACTTGGTTACCTTCTTAGGCATTTTCATTTGCTTAGCGCCAACTGTTGCTCCAACAATTTTGCCAGCAGCTCTGGCAA
>CAYFTJ010000029.1:12017-20400 GCA_964346155.1 uncultured Oscillospiraceae bacterium | reverse complement strand
CATATTCAGAGGTATCAAGTACTGTAGCATCCTTTGATTCCAATGGAGTGGTCAGTTATAAAGGGAATCGTTATGAGATTGATGTCGGTGTATAATGTACACACAAAACCAGACAAGGTTTTCAAAATCATAAGTGAACCTGATATAATACAAGACAGAAAACTGTCAGGAAAGAAGGTTCACTTAAAAGATAAAAATCTTTGTCTTGACAATGTGCACACTTTACTTGATGGTCGTTGCCTATATGTTTGACGATGATGTTTTACGAATGCTTACCATTGCCACTGCTGTTTTTGGTGCCTTTACTTTTTGGTATGAAATGCGTACTGTACATGAAATTGCTGAAGGGGAATTCATTCTCAACCTCAAGAATTGTTTCATCGAAAATTCTATACTTAATGAATTTTATAAACATTTGTATTTCGACAAGCCAATCACTGATGATGACTGGGTATCACTTATCACCTATCTTACTTTTTTTGAAACCTTATTGGTGTTAATTAAACGTGATATCATTAGCATCAAGGTTATTGATGACTTATTTTCCAGTCGTTTTTTTACTCTTGTTTCTAATTGACAGGTACAGGAACGTGACTTGTTAAAATATCCAGAAGTAAATCGTAATATCTTTACATTGGACTATTTATGGAGACAATATCGTAAAAAAGCCAAGCTGTACGAATACCCAAACAGTATTTTAGATGAGCATCCGGAATGAATGAAATATGTCGCTCTTTGATCAACCGCATTCCGACCTGCTTTTTCGTTTTGCACAACCCCAAGATGTCCATGCAGTACAGAATGTACTAACGGGAATTGTTCAACGAATGCCAGTAACTTCTTGGTTTGCTCCTCTCACAGACCAAGAGTTGAACTCTTTGATTTCTGGAGCCGAAGGATTTTCAATCATAGTGCTGTCTAATACGACATCAGTTGCAACAAAAGAAACTGTAAAGTACTCTGACATATTAGCCTTAATTATGATTCGAACCTGCGGTATAGAGAAGAGCTTAACGGATGTTATGGAATCTGTGAGAATCCCTTTGGAACACACTGCAGTAATGGATGTAATTGCTGTACATGAGCAACATCGGGGAAAAGGATTGCAAACTATCTTATCGCAAATGGCGGAGGAGGAGCTAAAAGTCCGAGGTTTTTTGGGCTTAGTAGCTACTGTTCATCCAGAAAACATCTATAGTCTGAATAACTTTTTAAAAGCAGGATACCAAATTGTTTGGGAAGGAAACCTTTACAATAACCAACGGCGCTTTCTGGTATGGAAACAACTGCTTGAAAACCAGCATATGTTTTAAATGACTGATAATAATCTAAAAAGCCTTTATAAAACCATAAATTATCCAAACTTTTGCTAACCCTTATGGCCTGCCCGCAGGTGAGCAGGTCTTCTTTGAGTGATTCATTGTTTTTAGCATATCACGCCATTTTTTAAACACCCTATTTTAAAATTTGAGCTTAGAAAACACATGGATACTATGTCACCTTTAAATTAGCCTTTTCTCACGCATCTTTTCCTCTTTGGCTGTGCCTAATTCAGTCGGAATAGGATCCACTATGCCTCCTTCATCAGGCTTTGCCAAATAGAAAAATTCGCTGCGATAAAATGGCTACTCTAAAAGTGACATAGTATGAATACCTGACTCTCCAATTGACCCTTCACCCTTTTGGTTTTTTATGGTAGCTTATAGGTACAGGATTTTTTGATATGTTCGCTTGTTTTTATAAAGGAGGAAAGGCCTTGATTATCGGGATTGACATGGGTGGCACCAATATCGACGGCGTCGCTGTGCGGGGCGGCCAAATCGTGCGGCAAGTCAAGCGGCCCGTGGATAGGAGCGATTACTTTCATAGCATTTGGTCTTGCATAAAAGAGCTGCTACAGGGCGTCAAAAAAGAAGAGATACAAAGAATTCAGCTTAGCACCACCGTTTCCACCAACGCCATTGTGGAAAACAGAATTTCCAGGGTGGGTGTCATTTTGCAGCGGGGGCCGGGGCTTAAGTGGCAGTTTGAACACTTAGGCGAAAATATAGCGGACGTCACAGGCAGCGTGGACCACAGGGGTATACCGGTTAGCCGTGAAAAAGCGGAGGAACTGGCAAAAATCAAAGAGGATTTTTTGCGAAATGCTGTGGAAGCCGTCGCGGTGGTGGGTAAATTTTCCACCCGAAACCCCGATTTTGAAAAGCGGGCAGTGGACCATCTGCGGGATTCTTTTCAAGAAGTCACCATGGGGCATACCATGTCAGGCAAACTCAATTTCCCGCGAAGGGTGAATACCGCGTACCTGAACGCCGCCGTCCATGCTACCTTTCAAAATTTTGCCAAAAACATCAAGGAAGCTTTGGAGCGGGAGGGAATCACCGCACCCGTTTATATCTTAAAGGCTGATGGAGGGACCATTAACTTAAAAGGCGCCATGGAAAAGCCTGTGGAGACCATCCTTTCAGGCCCTGCTGCCAGCCTCATGGGCATGACGGCTCTGTTAAAGCAGCAAAAGACCGACCGCTGTCTGCTGGACATTGGCGGTACCACGACCGATTTATTTTTTCTTGTGGACGGGGTGCCCGTTTTTGAGCCTTTGGGTATCGAAATCGGCGGCCACAAAACCTTGGTGCGGGCGATTTACAGCACGTCGGTAGGTTTGGGCGGCGACAGCCATGTGCGCATTGAAAATGACAAGCTCAAAATCGGCCCGGAAAGAAAGGGTCACGCCATCGCTTTTGGCGGTAAAGACCTGACGCCCACCGATGCCTTGGTGTTTCTTGGCGCCATGGAAGGCGAGCGGGAACAAGAAAGCAAAGAGGCCATCAAAAGCATGGCAAAAGAAATGCAAATGCCGCCTGAAGCATTTGCCCAGAAGATTATTGATACCTTCTGCAAGGCCATCAAAGAAACCATTGAGGGCGCCCTTGAAAAGCTGAACGCCAGCCCCGTATACACCATCAGAGAGCTGCTAAAAGACAGAACCATCAAGCCGCAGTCGGTGGGCGTTATCGGCGGGCCGGCCAAAGCGCTATCCCAATATTTAGAGAGGGAGCTTGCGCTGCCAGTGGAATACCCGCAAAATCACGAGATTGCCAACGCCATCGGCGCGGCCCTTTCAAGGCCCACGGTGGAAGTGAGCCTCTATGCCGACACCGACCGGGCAATTCTTTCCATCCCGGAGACGGGCGTGTATGAAAAAATCGATAAGTATTATGACCTGAAACAGGCAAAAGAGCGGGCGCTAAGCGAAGTGAAGCGGGCGGGCGTAGTCATGGGCTTTTCAGTTGACCAATCAGGCGCTGAAATTACCGAGGCCAGCAGCTTTAACATGATTAAGGGCTATTATGGGGCGGATAAAAATATCAGGGTAAAGGCCCAGATCAAGCCCGGGCTTATCGCAAACGGAAAAGGGGGAAAATGATGAAAGCGAAAAACACACTGGGACTGATACTTTTTCCCGCCTTTGACTGGGCCATCTCGCCCACCCATCCGGAAAGAGAAGAAAGGCTGCTGTACACGCAGGACCAACTGCTTGAAGAAGGCATTGAGGATGTGGAAGGCATTCACTTTTTCAATCCCCTGGTAGCCACAAAAAAAGACATTGACCGGGTTCACTTCTGTTACCCGAGTACCGAAGCGATACTTACGCAGTCGCACCTCATCGCGGCGGGCGGGGTGATGCGGGCCTTTGACGCCGTTTTAGGCAAGGAAACGGACAAGGCCTTTGCCCTCGTTCGCCCGCCCGGGCACCATGCCCAGCGGGTGGTTTACGGCGACAGGGGTTTTTGTATCGTGAACATTGAGGCGGTAGGCCTTGCCTACGCCCGGCAAAAGTACGGCGACATGCGGGTTGCCATCGTCGATACCGACTGCCACCACGGCGACGGGACGGAAGACATCTACTGGAATGACCCCGATACCCTTGTTATTTCCTTCCATCAGGATGGGCGCACGCTCTACCCCGGAACGGGGCCGATAGAGGACCTCGGCGGCCCGTCGGCCTTTGGCTACAATGTAAACATTCCGCTGCCGCCAAATACCGGCGACGAGGGGTTTCAGTGTGTGCTTGAAAACACCGTGCTCCCCATCCTTGAAGACTACAAGCCTGACCTTATCATCAACTCGGCGGGGCAGGACAACCACTATACCGACCCACTGACCAACATGAACTTTTCCGCTCAGGGCTACGCCAGGCTGAACAGCCGCCTGAACCCCGATATCGCCGTTTTGGAAGGTGGCTACTCCATTCAGGGCGCGCTGCCGTATGTGAATACCGGCATTATCCTTGCGATGGCGGGGCTTGACTATTCAGGGGTTGTGGAGCCCGACTACCACCTTGGCAAATGGAAACAGTCCCAAAGGGTCACGGAGGAAGTCAAAAGAATTTCGGGTGAAGTTCTGAATATTTGGAAACAAAAAGAAGCCCTTGGGAGAAAGCTCTATGCGGGCAAGTCAAGCGTTCAAAGGCCACGCCGGGTCTACTACGATACCGCCGGCATTTTGGAAAATCAGGTCCAGGAGTTCAGGCCCTGCCCTAGCTGCCCCGGGCTTGATATCATTCAATCCAAGAACGACAGGGGGGCATCGCTTTTTGCCATTACCATTCCCAGAAAAGCCTGCCCCGTCTGCCAGCAAAAAGGCTACGACCTTTTTGAACAGGCAAAGGGATTGAATGTGAGAAAGAGGTTTTTACAAGATCTTAAGCGGGATGAGTTTTTGGCGGAATAATAACCGTATGAAATCACGCAAGCTTCGCCTCACTGTTCAGCACGATATTTTTCGCCAAAACCATGGTCGGGTCGATGTATCTATTTTGAATATCAAACCACTCAAACGCTACGGGCAGCTCCGTGCAGCCGAGAATGAACAGGCTGCCATCGCCCCCACTTAGTTCATTCAGCAAATCTTTAAAAGGCGTGATGTCGTAATCTTTTTTGCCGGCCTTGACCGAATAAATCAGGTCATCGACCATCTTTTGCTGCTCCTCTGAGGGCAGGTTACAATCCAGTCCTTTTTTCTTCAGGGCGTTTTCGTAAAGCTTTGTTTTAATGGTGCCGGAGGTGGCCAGTACCGTCGGTTTTTTTATGTTAAGGCCTAAAACTTCTTCGCTCGTTAGGGCGATCATGTTTAAAATGGGGATGTTCACATGCTTTTGAATTTCTTCAATAAAGTAGTGGGCGGTGTTGCACGGCAGCGCCAGAAAATCCGCACCCGCGTTTTCGAGCATCTTCGCGGATGCAACCAGCTGGTCTATGGGGGATTTTCCCCCTCTTAAAATGGCAGCGGTCCTGTCCGGTATTTGCGGGTTATTATGGATGATTAATGGCACGTGCTGTTGGTCAGTGTCTGCCGCCGTCATTTTAATGATTTTTTGAAATAAGTCCGCGGTGGCAGACGGCCCCATTCCGCCGATGATACCGCATGTTTTAAAGTTGTTGCTCATTTTGAACCTCCGTTTTGGCTGATAAAAAAGTGTTTGCGTTCTGATTTATCTGGATTGATTGTATTCAATTTGCTGGTAATAAGTCAATCTTTCCACACAGTCTGCATATGATCGGTTTACAGTTTTATACTCATCTCAGGTAAGACTGGCATTTGATGCGCAAGGGATTGTTTGTTTTGGCAAAGGGCGGAGAAGGAGGCGTAGTGGATCCTACGCTGACTGAGCCTCCCAAAGCCAAAACGAGTAGGCCCTGTGCAGGAAAAGCTTTTCTTATTTGAGATGAGTATAGCTTAAGCCCGGCCCTTCATTTTCCCCGTTTTTCAGCCCAAAATAAATAACTTCCAGCATATGGCTGATCATTTTTTCCCGGGGGAAAAGGCTGTTGCCCCGGTCATACCAGTAGCGAATGGTTTCAAGACTTTTTTGGCTGGTTACATCAAGGGGCAAGCAAGTCATGCCGCTGTCAGCGATTTTATCTCCCTTAAAGGAGCGTGCGCCGCCGATTACCTGCCAGCCGGCCTTCGATAAAGCTTCCGCCGTGGATTTTCCCAGCCCGCTTGAAGCCCCGGTCACCCAAACCACCCTGTTTGCCATCTTTCCTCCGTAGTTCATCAGTCGATGCTTTTCCCATTTCTGGGAAAGTACCAGTATTTGAAGCGATATTGGGAAAATAGACAAGTTAAGCTGCCGTAGGTACTGATTAAGTACAACGCCTTTCTCTTTATGATTCCGGCGGAATGTGGTAGAATATCCTCGCGATATAGACGGCATCTCAAATAATAAGGTAAAGGACCATTCAATATGAGTAAGATAAAGGAAATGGAACCTATAGAAAGGCGCAAGTACGGGCTGATGTACCTGTACTCTGCCCTGATTGTGCTGGCGGGGCTTTTTCTCAGCCCCTTTCAGGAGGTGGTGGAGGGCATGATCCGCATCGCGCTGTCGCCCGCCATGCTGATTACCGACTACTTTCAATTAGGCGGTATCGGAGCGGCGCTGGTGAACGCCGGCCTTCTTATGCTGTTTTCGGTGTGGCTGGGCCAAAAAAGCAAGGCCCCGATGAACGGGGGGCTGATTGCCGCTGTTTTTACGGTGGGCGGCTTCGCGCTGTTCGGCAAGAACATCTACAATGTATTGAGCATTATTTTGGGCGTGTTTTTATATAGCCGCAAACGAAGGGAAAAGTTTGCCCAGCACATTACCGTGGCGCTTTTTGGCACGGCGCTGGCGCCTGTGGTGAGCCAATTAAGCTTTGGCATGGGGCTTGATCTTTTATTGGGAGTGGTGCTGGGAAACGTGGCGGGCGTTGCCATCGGCCTGATGCTTTGCCCCCTTGCGGCCGTTTTCGCCAAGTTCCATCAGGGCTTTAGCTTGTACAACATCGGCTTTACGGCGGGCGTAGTGGGCCTGGCGTTCATGTCTGTTTTTAGGAGCGCCGGACACAACCACGAGATAGCGTCCATCATTTACCAAAAAACCAGCCTGCCTTTGGCTGTCTTTTTAATGGTTTACTTTGTTTCCATGATTGTTGTTGGTGCTTTTTCCGAAGGCGGAGGCGTCAAAAGCTTTGCAAGGCTGATGAACCACAAAATCCAAGCGGCCACCGACTTTGTGGCGCTTTCGGGCTTTTCGGCGGGACTCATCAACATGGGCGTGCTGGGCGTTATTTCCACCGGCCTTGTGCTTGCTTTAAAGGCACCCTTAAACGGTCCGCTGATTGGCGGCGTATTTACCGTGGTGGGCTTTGGCGCCTTTGGCAATCACCCGAAAAATTCTCTGCCCATTATGTTGGGAGCAATTCTTGGATATCTTTTATCAGGGAAATCGCTTTCTGCCACCGGCGCCATGATGACGGTCATTTTTTCCACCACCCTTGCGCCCATCGCCGGACACTTTGGCCCTTTGGCGGGCGTGCTGGCGGGGCTTTTGCATATGTCGGTGGTGTCCAACACCTGCTATTTACACGGCGGCCTGAACCTGTATAACAACGGTTTCGCGGGCGGCTTTGTGGCGGCGGTGCTTGCGCCCTTGTTGCAGGCTTATACAAAAAAGAGGGGCTAAATGCCCGCAGCGGATGGAAAGCGTTCGGCCATTCAGGTGATTGTGGAATAGTTTGCTGGAGGCACCCATGTTCAAAAAATATAAATTAGGCTTTGATGCTTGGGCGTTGGTATTGTTCCTCGCCATCATGGTGCCCAACTTTATTTGGGCGGCCATTCCTGCGCCCAATGATATTTTAAGGGTAGAGTCGCTCACTAAATCCATTGATACCGTCGCTTCCGTGTTTCAGGTTTTGATGCTTGCCAGCCTGTGCTTCATTCAAAACGGCGAAAGCAAAAAACCAAACGATACACCGCTTATCTTCGGCGTAATTCTTTGTTGTCTTCTATACTATGTAAGCTGGATAATTTATTACCGGGGCTTGGTGGGGACTGTTGTCATTTTTGGTTTAACCCTTCCGCCGTGCATGGCGTTCATCCTGTATGCAATTGACAGAAAAAATTGGATTGCTATTGTTCCTACTCTGGGTTTCACCGCCGGGCATATCATTTATGCGATGGTCAACTTTATTGTTTAAAAAACCACAGATTGAAAAAGCAGATATCTTTCCGGACCTTTGACATCTATTTTTATATCCAATTATTTTAGAACGCTGCCCCTTAAAGGGCAAGATAAGGAGGCTGAGTAACAAAATGTTGATTGACTGCGTTTGGGAGCATCATGGTAATGACAGCTTGCTTTTTGCGAGCAATGTTGTCGGCGCTTTTACAAGAGGCGCTTCCAAAGAAGAAGCGCTTGAAAAGATGCCGGGTGAAATCAAGGCGTTTTTAACCTGGGCCAATGAGGAAGTTCCATCATCCGTGCGCGTCCAAATCGTGTCGGATGACGAAGAAGAATAAAAGGTAATAAATCCACGGCTTTTTATAGCTTAAA
>CAYFTJ010000029.1:0-11917 GCA_964346155.1 uncultured Oscillospiraceae bacterium | reverse complement strand
TCGGATGACGAAGAAGAATAAAAGGTAATAAATCCACGGCTTTTTATAGCTTAAACCCCATCATTCCTTAGCTTATATACAACAATTATGCGGAAAACAAGAAAAGGCGAACGGTCTTTTCTTGTTTTTAATTGTCTTATATGTTATAATACCTTTACCAATCTTGCGAGTAAAAAGTGCAAGAAATGTATAGCGAGCGATAACTGTTTTTTGGTTATCAGCACAAAAATGAGGAGGAATCATACATGCGTAGAAACCTAAGAATTCTATCCCTTTTGTTGGCGCTGGTCATGGCGCTGCCCCTGGCAGTCAGTGCCCAGGACGTCTGGAAACCCTATGACGAGCAGGGCAATCCCCTGCGCACCGACCGTGACGCCGTAGGCGAAAACGGTGTGGTGGCATCGTCCAACTTCTATGCCTCCCGCGCGGGCCTTGAAATTTTGCAAAAAGGCGGCAACGCTATTGACGCGGCCATCGCCACAGCTTACGCCATCGGCGTGGTCGAGCCCTACACGTCCGGCCTTGGCGGCGGCGGCTTTATGCTGATTCACTCCGCCGAAACGGGCGAAGATGTATTTATCGATTTCCGTGAAATTGCTCCGTCCCTGGCAACACCTGCCCTGTGGACCATCGGCACCGATGGCAAGGTCATCGGCAAGCACAACTCAGAAGGCGGCAAGTCCGTCGGCGTGCCCGGCGAAGTGGCCGGCCTTGAATACGCCCTTGAAAAGTACGGCTCCATGAGCCGCCAGGAAGTGATGCAGCCCGCCATCGACTTGGCGACCGAAGGCTTCCTGGTATCCTACAACATGAACGAAGCGGCCACCGATGATTATGAAGCCATGCTCAAATACCCCGAGCTTGGGCACTACTATCTGGACGAAAACGGCATGCCCTATGAAATCGGACACAACTACCAGAACCCCGACCTGGCCAAGACCCTGAAAATGATTGCCGAAGGCGGCAAGGACGCCTTCTACACCGGCGAAATCGCCCAGGCTTTTGTAGACGCTGTGCAAAAGTACGGCGGCATCATCACCATGGAAGATATGGCCAACTACGAGGTCAAGGTTCGTGAGCCTGTGCGCTCCACTTATCGCGGCTATCAGCTTATTTCCGCGCCCCCCGCGTCTTCGGGCGGCACGCATATGATTCAGATTTTGAACATTCTTGAAAACTTCGATATCGGCGCCCTGGAGCCCGGTTCCGCCCAAAAGCTGCACCTGCTCTCCGAAGCCTTTAAGATGGCTTTTGCCGACAGGTCCAAATACATGGCCGACTCCGACTTCCAGGATGTGCCCCTTGACGGCTTAACCAACAAGGATTACGCTAAGATGCTGTCCGAGAAGATCGACCTTGAAAAGAGCGGCACCTACCAAGCCGACGATCCCTACAAGTACGAGTCCGGCTCCACCACCCACATTTCCATCGCCGACAAGCAGGGCAACATGGTAGCCATTACCAAGACCATCAACTACTTCTGGGGCTCCAAGGTAGCCATTGAGGGCTATGGCTTCATCGCCAACGACGAGATGGACGACTTTGTGGCCGGCACCGAATCGGTCAACCGCATCGAAGGCAACAAGCGCCCGCTCAGCTCCATGACGCCCACCATCGTCCTGAAAGAAGACGGCAGCCCCTTTATGACGCTCGGTTCCCCCGGCGGCACCCGCATCTTTCCCACGGTTGTCCAGGTGATTTCCAACGTGATCGACCACGGCATGAACATCCAGGAAGCTATTGACGCTGCCCGTATTACCGACAACTTGGGCAACAAGATTCATTACGAATCCGGCGAAATGGGCGTAGCTCCCGAAGTGATTGAAGCGCTTCAGGCCATGGGCCACGAAGTGAGTGACAGGGGCGAGTGGAACCTCTACTTTGGCGGCGTGCAGGGCATTGTCTATCAGGAAGATGGCACCCTCCATGGCGGCGCCGACCCCCGCCGTGACGGCAAGGCTTTAGGTTTCTAATACTTTTCACCCCGCAACCAAAACCCTCAACCCTTTAAAAGGGCTGAGGGTTCTTTTGAATTGATTTTACTGTCAAAGACGGAAACCATGGAAAAGCTTTATAAAGAAGCCTCCCCGGAAGGGCTTTTGAATAGGCTGGCCGCGATGGCGGCGATGAACATCGGAACCATCAGCAAAAACACGGAAATTTCATAGCCCAAAGACGATCTGGGGTCGGGCTTTCCTTTGAACCTGTTCAAAAAAGAACCTGAAGGGATGCCCAGGGCGTTTCCCATCATAATCATTCTGATTGCCGCCAAGATGCCCAGGGCCTTGTCTTTGCCATACTCTTTGAGCAACAATTCCCATGTGTTCCTGTCAGGCTCGCCCCGGGTATCGGCATAGTGCTGCGCGAACAACACGGCATTCAGCTCCTCTTCAGGCGTGTTTTTTAAATCCCCAAGGAGCAAGTTGTCGATTTCTTTTTTCTCCATGCCGGCGTCCAAAGCCCACTTGACATGCGCGTAAGAGCACATGGGGCAATTGTTTACCTCGGTCACCGCCAGCATCAGCCTTTCCTGAAAATGGGGCGAAATGAGCTTTTCTTTCTGTGCCAGTTTCCAGTATTTTGTTGAACGGACAGCCTTTGAAATGATTTGGTAAATTTCGGGAATGGAAAAAAGCTTTCTCCCAAATTCTTTTTCTTTCATAAAACACCGCCTTTCCAAACACTTCCAATTCATTTGAGCGTCTATTAGAAAATACCCGTTTTTGTTCACGATATGTTTCTGGTCCTCAATTCAAACAGAAAGGCTCTTGGGTTCTAGGATTTTAACCAAAATATATACAAATGCAATCACCTCAGAGGTTGGAAAATGAGCCTCTGAGGTGGTTTTTTTTAGCTTTGGATATCGGGCCTTACCGTATTAACATCCAAATTTTTTTACTGGTCGCTCTTCTTATCCTCCTCCTTCTCCCGCATCGCTTCAAGGGAATTTATCACCTGTTTGGGGAAAGGAACGCCAAGCAGGGCGGCGTTTTCCACGATGGACAGGGCCTCGTTTGCCACATAAAAGCCGATAACGGCCAGGCGGCTGACGCTGTCTAGGCCGAGCAGGGTGTCAAGCTGCACCGCCATCATGACTAAAATCAGCATGATGAGCTTCCGGCCAAGGCCTAAAAACATGGTTTTGGATGAAAGCCCGCTGGACTGGTCTTTGTTTAGGGCGGCTTTGAGAACGCCCGTTACAAGGTCGGCCGCCATTAAGGCAAACAGGGCTTTTAAGGGGGCGTCCACCCCGCCAAGGAGCTGGGAAAGGCCCATCAGCAGGGATGAAAAGAGGCCTAAAAATACTTTACGAATGTTCATGGGTTCACCTCCGAATAGTTGGCATTTGGGTCTTCCCGTAGCATGATTTCAAGGTTTTTCCAGCCTTTTTTGGTTTCTTCCAAATGGCCGGTCATCAGCTGGCAGACCATGCTAAGGGGGCTCATCGTGGCGGGGTCTAATAATTCCACTGTTACAGGCCCCCGCGCGGCCGCGAGCAATAGGTGGGCTTCCTCGTGGGTGCAAAAGCTCCAGCTGGCAATCAGGCCCCTGACGCAGCCGCCCTGAGGGCCCGGGCTGTAGGATAGGCGCAGGCGGGTTGCTTTTGGCAGAGTCTGCCCGTTAAATTTCAGCATAGGCTTCTTCCCGCCTTTCTTCTTCGATTTCCCGCTGCGTAAGCGCTTCTTTTTGCATGCGGTAGAGGATTTTGATGGTTTCCATCAGTTGTTGTTCGTCCATGGTGTTCTCCTTTAGGGTCTTGGCGGGTACTGGTTTTGGGTGCCCATGGCATGGGCCAGGTAATAGCCCGCGCGCCAGGCCTGATAGTCCTGGTTGTGGCGCAAAAACATGCGCTTTTGTCTTTGGTAGGCGGTGTTGGCGGCGGCCAGCAGCTTGCCGGAAAGATTGGGCGGGCTTTCGTTTAGAAGGCGCTTTGCTTCCCTGTCCGGGTTATGGTGGCCCGCTCCTTTTAAGCCAAGGAACAAAAGGGTGTAGGGCAGCTCGTCTTTGGATAGATTGCTAAAGTTGAGGGCCAGTACATCGGCCCGGCGGAATACAAATTGCTCGTTCATTGTGTCTCCTTTTCTTCTAAGGTATAGTGGCAGGTAATTAGCTGGCCTTTAGCCTTGATTTCCTCTATGGCGGCAAGGTAGGGTTTGTTATTCAGCTCCATTTCTCCGCCTGTGAGGGCTTCTTGTTGCCCAAGGTCGCCGGGGTCGCTGACAAAGGTAAGCGTTAGCTTGAGGGGGCCGCCTTGCAGGCTACGGACGCTGCTCTCATCCAGGGCCGAATAGGGCAGGTGGCGAACGCTCAGGGCGTACAGCCCGCCCACCGTGCGGCCGTTTATTTTAAGGCTAGTCGTCAGCAGCTTTTGAAAGACCATGTTTCGGATAAAGGTGGCCGATTGCCAGTTTTCCCGGTCGCTTGCGTTTTGAAGCCCATAGCCCAAGGTGTATAAGGCGTTTTGGGCGGCAAAAGATAAGCTGTCGCAATGTTCCCTTGATAGGGAGCAAACTTCCAGCAGCAGTTGCGCCTGCCCGTTTCTTGTTTTTTCCTGAAAAGACACCCAAGGCAGCGGCCAGTCGGCCCCGTCGCCCCGAACGGCGCAGCCTGTGGCGTTTTGCAAGGCGGTGTAGACAGTTTCCATGTTCATATCAGTTCATCCTTTCGGCTTCCAGTTCAAGGTGGCGGGGATAACTGAGTACCCGGCTGACGCGGTAGGTGCGGCTGTCCCCCTCAAGGCGCAGATGGTCGCCGATGTTGGCTTTGATGGGGCGGATGGGAATAAAAACCAGCCTTTGCGCGGGGCGGCGGGTTGCCCGGTCGGTGAATACGCGTCTGTCAAAGGGGTAGACGGCGGCTAAAAAGGTCTGCTTTTGGCTTTCGATTTCGTACAGGGTCACGGCGCCTGTTTGCGACTTATACGGGCGGGTGGGCAGAAGGCTCACCCGCCGCAAGTTTCGTTTTACGGGACGCATTTTGGCACCCACGCTAAACGCCATGCCCGAATTTCCCTAAGGATATCGTCCGGCACGCCTTCCATGGCCATTTGCACGCTGCCTTCCTTGCGCAGGCTTTCGCCTTCCATGCCCAAACGGTTGTAATACACCACCGAAAGCCTTGCGAGCAGGCCCGCCATACCGGCGGGCAGCTGCTCTCTGTGGGTGAGGGACAGTAGGGTCTGGGCGGCTTCGGAGAGGAGAGAGTCTAACAGCTCCGTGTCCTCTTCCTCGGGCAAACGCTTCAATAGCATGGCCTTGGCCCTAAGCAAGGTATCCTCCGTCATTGCGGGACCTCGACCAACAGGTACTTGACGGGCATTTTTTGGCTGTCGCACAGGACCACTTGCAACAGGCTTTTGCCGGACAGGGGGATTTCCGTGCCTTCACCCGTCCAGGCCGTACCCTGGTAGGCGTTTTGGTAGCTGATGCCGATGGCGGAATCGGCGGGCTTTACGTACCAGGCATAGCCCTTGGGCGCTTGCAGGCCGCTATCCATGTGAAGGATGTAGCTGCCCTGAGTTTCTCCGGCGGTAAGTGTCATGCCGCCGGTGAGCATTTCAAGCCCGGTAAACTTGGTGATGGCGATGGCCTTTTGGGCATCGTACAGGTAGCAGGCCAGGTGGCGGGATGCGAAAATGGTGTCGCGCATCTTTTCAGGCTCCCGCTTTTTTTCGATGATGGTCTTTTGCTTGGACACAAGCCTAAGCGCGCCGGGTTTTAAGATGTAGTAGTTCTTTTCTTTGGTACCTTCGTCTTCCTTCATGCGGGTGGAAAGCACGATCCGGCAGCCCCAGATTTCGCCCACCACACCGGAGAAAATGGCTTCCTGCCCAAGGTCGCTGGCCCTGATGTAGCCGGGGTCTTTGCGCAGGGCGGCAAAGCCTTCGGCATCGACAAACAGGTACTTTTCCCCATCGGGGCTGTCGCCAAAAAGGGTAAGGGCATCGGCGACGGTATCGGCCGATAGGGTGGTAAAAGGCCATTTTTGCCTGAGCGGCAGATTTTTTAAGATGCCGTACATTTCCTCGTCCACCGCGTGGTCAATGGCGTAGGACAGCTGCTTTGCCGCCTCACCGATGGGGTCGCCAAAACCGCAGAGGCGGGCTTCGTCGGTCAGACACACGGCTTTGGCGAACTTTTTCACCTTCACTTCGGTGGTGTCGGCGGTGAGGATGCCGGTGGGCACATCGCCGTTTTCGGGTACTTCTTCGGCCTTGCCGATGTAGCCAAAGCAGGGGAACTTGAGCGTGTCGCCGGGCACGCCTTCTAAGGTATTATCCACCGTGCACACCTTCATCAGGCTCATTTTTTTGCCAAAGAGGCTGTCGGCCATTTCGCCCATCACTTCGGGGATAATCAGGTTTTGTTTCATGGTTTGATTCATGGTTTTTTCCTTTCTTTAATTGTTGTAGGGGATGGAAAAGCGGCTGCTGTAGCGCCTGAGACGCTCGTGGTAGCTGAGGTCCTGGGCGGGCGTTTCGGGCTTTGCCACTTCGGGGGCGCCCCCCGCGAAGTGTTCTTTGAGCAAAAGCAGGGTTTTGATGCTTTCCAGCATGGTTTCCCTTGAGTCAAGGTTCACAAGGCTGAGGGCTTCTTTGGGCAGGTTTTGTTTGCCCAAAAGCTCGCCCGCTTCCAGGGCCTTTTCCCGCCTTGCAAGCTCCCTTTCTCTTTTTTCTAGGTCCTGTTCCCTTTGCTCGTCCTGGGAGGATGGTGTCTGTGTTTGCTGCATAATTGTCTCCTTTCCGCGCGTTTTTTATTGCGCAGGGACAAGGTAGCAAAGCAAATCAGGGACATGAAAGGACATCAGGGGACATCTTTGGAAAAATTGTTAGCCAAAAACCAACAAAAAGTCCGAAAACATTAAGAAATTTAGAAAAATATATTGACCTCGTAACGAAATTGTAATATAATAAATCATGAGTTCTTGTAGATTGATTGCTTGCGGTCTTTTAAACTGTCAAGCGATGGAATAACATTTGAGGTAAACGGTATGCACAAAAGTGGACACAATCCAATTCTTCGGGCACTGTGCCTAATGCTGGCGGTGATTTTACTGCCCCTGATGTCATTGGCGCAAACCCGCACGGGCACCATCATCAACGATAAGGTGCTCTTCCGCATGAAGCCCAGCCAAAAAAGCAGCCATTACGGCTTTTTCCGCTACGGCGATGTGGTGGAAATTCTTGGCACCAAGTCGGCTGAAGGCTATACCTGGTACAATGTGCGGGGAACCGTTGCCTTAAAAGACAATACAGGCACCCGCATGTACGAGGGCTATGTCCGCGGCGACATGATCCGCGAAAACACCGGCGGCACCGTTCAGCCCGCGGTCACCACAGCGCCCGACACCCAAACGGCGGGCGGCTACATCCGCATTACCCAGACCAACACCAACCTGCGCGCCTCCATGGGCGGCAGCTCCATTATGCAGATGGCCAAGGGCATCATCCTGCCCTACTATGGCCAGCCCACTGCCTATAACGGCTATAACTGGGTGTACGCCCAGGAGACCCAGTCCGGCAGGTACGGCTATGTGCGTTCGGACTGCTATGAATTTGTAGACAGTCAGGGCAACGCCAGCCAGCCCGGAACTTCTGGCGGCGTGGTCGTCACCAGCAAGCCCGAAGGCAGCGAGCCTGTTATTACTACTTCCACCACGGCGACTGTTACCAAACACGGCGCCAACCTGCGGCAAACGCCCGCGGGGCTCATCGGCCTTTACGCCTTTTTACAGGGCGACAAGGTCACCGTGACCGGTCCCGCGCAGGACGGCTGGTATCCCGTTACTTACGATAAATACTCCGGCTACATGAGCGTGGCCGATATTGAGCTGGACGCCAGCCTCGGTCCGGCCGTCTCGCCGCCCAAGCCCGATGAAACCACCGGCACCCCTTCCCCCGGCGGCGTGCAGGCGCAGGGCTATATCACCATCAACGCGAAGAACGTCAACTTCCGTGACAAGCCCAATGGCTCCAGCCTCCTGTGGCTGCAAAAGGGCGATGTGCTGCCTTACTATGGCCAAAAGCAGTTTGTTAACGGCATTGGCTGGCAATACGCCTACTATGCCCCCGGCAGGGTGTACGGCTATGTGCACCAGGATTACTTCTACTATTCCGACGGTTCGGGCGGCACCGCCACCCAGGAACCCGCCGCAACCGAGGTTCCCGATACCTCTTCTGTCACCACGGGCTATATAGCCTTAACCAAATCAGGCGTTAACTTAAGGACAGAGCCGGGCGGCAAAAGCCTGAAGCAGCTGGCACTTGGCACCGTTCTTCCCTTTAGCGGAAACCCCATTTACTACGGCGGCTATAGCTGGGTGTATGTGACCGATGTGCAAAGCGGCCTGAAAGGCTATGTGCGCTCGGACTGCTACAACTATGTGGACAGCCAGGGCAATGTGACAGACGCTCCCGCCCCGGCAATGCCCACGCCCCAGGCGCCTGTTAAGACCCCCGAACCTTCCGTGCAGGCCGGCAAGCTTACCCTCATCAAGGGCGGTGTCAACCTGCGTATTGACCCGGCGGGCAGCGTTATTGCCCAGCTGGACCGCGGCACGACGCTTAACTACTATGGCTCCACCACCAAGAACGGCTACCTGTGGTACTATGTTTATTCCGATAAGGGCACGGGCTACATCCGCGGCGACATGGTCAAGATTGAAAACCTGGTAGGCCCCGAACAGCCTGGCCCCACCGCTCCGCCGGAAGTGAGCGTCAGCGGTTATATTATCCTGACCAAGGGCAATGTCAACCTGCGCAAAACTCCTGCGGGCTCATCCATTATGTGGCTGCAGAAAGACAAGATTTACCCCATCACCGGCCCCATCATTGATCAGGGCGGTTACCTGTGGTACTTTGTGTCCGCCGAAGGGCATACGGGCTATCTGCGCTCCGACTGCGTGCGCCAGCTGACCGATGCCGAAGTGGCGCAGTACCTGGCCGGTCAAAGCCCCGGCCCGGGCACTGTTACGCCTCCGTCTACTGCCTCAGGCTATGTGAAGATTGACTATAGCGGCACCAACCTGAGGAATACGCCCTCTACTTCCGGCGGGCTTGTCAGGCAGGTTGGCAAAGGCACGGTTCTGCCCTACCTGATGACCATGACTTCGGGTGGCACCACCTGGTACCTGCTTTCCGACGGCGGCGTTAATGTCTATGTTATGGCCAAGTATGCCCATATCATGTCCGCCGAAGAAGTTGCCGCCTGGCTTGGCACCCAGACACCGGGCACGTCCACCCCTGCCCCCGGCCAGACACCTCTTCCCGGTACGGCTTCCGACCTTGCCGTGACGGTGATGGACAATGTACTCATGCGCAAAGAAGGCTCCATGAAGGCCTTAACGCTTACCAAGATTTACCGCCAGGGAACGCGTGTGCGTTTGATGGGCTCCACCGTACAGAATGATGGCTATACCTGGTACAGTATCTATTACAGCGGCATGAACGGTTACATCCGCGGAGATATGATCCGCATCCTCACCCAAGAAGAAGCCAGCGACCCCGGCGATACCGGCGATAAGCCGACCGCTACCTACCGTACGCTTCGCCGCGGTATGTCTGGCGACGACGTTGCCCGCCTGCAAGCGGAGCTAATCAAGCTGGGCGTGCTGGAACCCATCTACGCAACGGGCATTTATAACCAGCAGACCGAAGAAGCGGTCAAGGCTTACCAGCGTTCAACCAACGGCGAGCTGTTTGTAGACGGCATTGCCGGGCAAAAGACTCAGGATGCCATTTTCGGCACCGTGCCGCCCAGCCAACCCCCCATCATTACCGATACCACCATCTATCCTGTCGAATTGGTTGATTGGTATACAGGTGATATTCAATCGGCCTTCCCCAAGGGCGCGGTGGCTACCATTACCGATGTTAAAACCGGCCTTAGCTTTAACGCCAAGCGCTGGTCGGGCGGCTATCACGCCGACTGCGAACCTTTAACCGCGCAGGATACGGCCATCTACTGCCGGATTTACGGGGTAACCAACGCCCAGCAAATTGCCGATAAGAACATGTACCAGCGCCGTCCCTTGTGGGTAACCGTCAGCGGGCGCACGTTCGCGGCATCGCTCTATGGCATACCGCACAACTACCCGGCGGGCGATACCATTGACAATAACGAGTTCTATGGGCAATTCTGCGTGCACTTTGTCAATTCCAGAACCCACTCTTCGGCCAATGTCGATGAGGATCACCAGGCGGCCATCCAGTATGCGTACGATAATGCGCTTGACAAGAAATAATTTTATACCGTTTGTTGTGATAGGCGGCGGGGCTTCAGGCCTCGCCGCCTGCTTAGCTGCGGCAAGGCGGGGCGTTCCTACCTTGCTTATCGAAAAAAACGACCGCCTTGGGAAAAAGCTACTGGCCACCGGCGGCGGCAGGTGCAATATCTACAACAGCGGCTCGCCCGTGTATTTTGGGCAAAGCGGCTTTGCGCACAAAGTGCTTGAAGCCTGCTCTGAAGAGAAGCTGTTACATTACTTTTCCTCCATCGGGCTTTGCTTAAAGGAAGAAGGCTACGGGCGCATGTACCCTTCTACCGGCAGGGCGGACAGCGTTTTGGAAGCCTTTGAAACGGCACTGGATAACTTGCCCGTTACAGTACAAACAGGCAAAAGATTGATAGACATTGCGCCTCTTTCAGGCGGCGGCTTTGAGTTAAGGTTTGAAGATCAAAGCCAGGTATTTGCGGAAAACGTGCTGCTTTCGGGCGGCGGACCGGCCTCACCCCAGCTTGGGGGTTGCGATGATATGGCTGCCTTGGCTTCTTCCTTAGGCTTTAGCGTAACGGAAAGGCTTCCCGCCCTCTGCGCCCTTGAAACGGAGCCAAAGCCCATCAGGGGCCTGGACGGTTTGCGCCTTGCGGCAAGGCTTACTTTGCTTGCAAATGGCAAACCCGTAGACTGCGCCCAGGGCGAAGTGCTGTTTTCCAAAACCGGCTTATCGGGCGTGTGCGCCATGCAGCTGTCAAGACGGGCGGCTCTCGGCCTTCAAAAAGGCGAAAAAATGCAGGTGAGCCTTGATTTTTCTGTGCTGCTTGGTATTGGCGATGGGCGCATGGAGCGAAAGCCGCCCCAAACAACCGATTTTAATGTGCAAGAAACGCTTGATAAGTTGAATGAAAGACGGCATTATTTAGGTAGTAATGATATTTTAGTCGGCGCGGTGCCGCAAAAATTAGCAAAAAAAATGACGGGCAAAACGCTCTTGCAGCTTGCCCATAATCTATGTGACTGGCGGCTTGCATTAACCGGCGTTCGCGGCATGCACCATGCCCAGGTTACCCAGGGCGGTGTCAGTGTTCAGGGCATAAATCCAGCCACTCTACAGACAAACATTCCCGGCCTATACATGGCCGGGGAAATGCTGGATGTGGACGGCGACACCGGCGGATTTAATTTGATGTTTGCATTCGCTTGCGGCTTTTTGGCCGGGGAGAATGTACAAATAAAAAGGTAATAAACCCCACAATTTACAATTGAAAGGTGTTTTCTATGGCATTCTTAACTGATATTCAAATTGCACAATCCGTGACGCCCCGCCCCATTACGGAAATAGCGGGCAAATTAAACATCCCCGACGAATATCTCATCCCTTACGGCAGGGATAAAGCCAAGATCGACCTGAAAATGCTCAAAGAGGGCAAGAAAAACGGCAAGCTGATTTTGGTCACCGCCATTACCCCCACGGCAGCTGGCGAAGGGAAGACCACCACGTCCATTGGCCTGACCGACGCCCTTGCATACATCGGCAAAAATGTGACGGTTGCCCTTCGTGAGCCCTCTCTTGGTCCTGTTTTTGGTGTGAAGGGCGGGGCTGCCGGCGGCGGCTGGTCCCAGGTCATTCCCATGGAAGATATTAACCTGCACTTTACCGGCGACTTTCATGCCATCGGCGCGGCCAACAACCTGCTTG
>CAYFTJ010000028.1:0-21104 GCA_964346155.1 uncultured Oscillospiraceae bacterium | reverse complement strand
AGTCAAACCCCGCCGCAAAATATCACCTGGATACCTTCGGCGATCTTTTGGATATCGCCTGAGCCTTTTGCTTTTAAAAGAGCGGTTAATGCTTGCAAATTACCCTCTTCCCTGATATAATGTTCCGGTATTAATGAAAGGTGGTTGATTACATGTTTGATTGGCTTTTTGGCATCGCTAAAGTAGTGGCGGAAGCGCAGACGGCAGGAGCTGATGATGTAGCTCAGATTAGCCCTGTTGCTGGCCTGCTTTCTTCATTCCTGCCGATGATTCTTATTTTCGTGGTGTTCTACTTCATGCTCATTCGTCCCCAGCGCAAAAAGGACAAGAAGGTCAAAGAAATGCTGGATAACCTTAAGGTGGGCGACCGCATCTGCACCATCGGCGGCATTTACGGCACCGTTGCCGGCCTTCGTGAAAACGAAGTGCACCTGAAAGTGGGCACCGCCAACACCCCCATGGTCATTGCCCGTTGGGCCGTGCGCAACGTAGAAGCCGAAACCGTTCAAAACGAAGGCGACCTGATCGTCTAAGAAGGATTTTCTTGCGTCAAGGCAGATTTGTCCAAGGCACCGCAAATTTGCGGTGCCTTTTTAAAAGGAAGTGGAAGAAATGAACAACAGCGTAGAACAAGCCATCAGGCAGGACGGACGAAAAGCCGATGAAGGGCGGAAGGTAGTTATTACCCCTCATTTTGTGGGCACCGCCGACGGCTCGTGCCTGATTGAAACGGGCAAAACACGGGTCATCTGCACGGCAAGCGTGGAAAAGGGCGCGCCGCCTTTTTTGCGCGGCACGGGGGAAGGCTGGGTAACGGCTGAATACGCCATGCTGCCCGCTTCTACCGGGAAAAGAAAACGGCGGGACGGGCTTAAAAAAGATTCAAGGGGCGTTGAAATCAGCCGTCTGATTGGCAGGGTATTAAGACAAGCTGTGGATAGAAGCCGCCTTGGCGATGTGAGCATCACGATTGACTGCGACGTTTTGGAAGCTGACGGGGGCACCCGCACCGCGGCCATCACGGGCGGCTTTGTCGCGCTTGTTTTAGCCATTCAAAAGATGATAAACGAGGGAGAGCTTAAAGAAAGCCCGATTATCCGCCAAGTGGCGGCTATTTCCGCGGGTATTGTGGAAGATAAGGTACTGCTTGATTTATGCTATGTGGAAGATTCCGCCGCTCAAACCGACTGCAATGTCGCGATGGATGAATCCGGCAACCTCATTGAAATCCAAGGCACCGCAGAAGGAAAGCCCATGATTGTTTCTGAACTTCAAACCCTGCTTTCCTACACTAAAAAGGGTGTGGCCTATCTTATGGAAAAGCAAAGGGAAGCTCTGAAAGAAGCGGCGGACTTGATTGGTCAAAAGCAAGTTTTGGTTATCGCAAGCGGCAATCAGCACAAGGTAGACGAAATCGCCCGCATGGCAGGCGACAGGTTCCATGTAGTCACCATGCGGGACGCGGGCTTTTTGGGCGACATCGACGAAACGGGCGCGACCTTTGAAGAAAACGCTGTTTTAAAGGCCGAAACTGTGTGCAAGGCTACGGGTTACTTAACTTTGGCCGACGACAGCGGGCTTGAAGTGGACGCCCTAAACGGCGCGCCCGGCGTACTTTCGGCACGGTACGCGGGCGGCCACGGCGACGATAAAAAGAACAACCAAAAATTACTTCAGGATATGCAAGATGTGGAAGAAAAAGACCGCAGCGCCCGGTTTGTCAGCGTCCTTGCTCTTGCGTCCCCTTTTCAAAAAACCAAGATATTTAGAGGCGAATGTGAAGGAATGATAGGCTTTGAACCCAAAGGCACGGGCGGCTTTGGCTATGATCCCCTGTTTATTGTGGGTGATAAAACCTTCGCGGAGCTAACCCAAGAAGAAAAAAACAGCGTCAGCCATCGCAGCCGTTCGATGGCCAAGTTAAAGGAATACCTTGGGTAAGTGGCTTATTGTGTCCGACAGCCACGGGAGCTTGTTTTTACTGGAAAAAATCAAGGAAAAGCACCGTGACTTGGATGGCCTTGTGTATTTGGGCGATGGCATCAACGAGCTAAACCGTTATAGCCACGGTTTTTTGCAGGTGGTGTCCGTGCGCGGCAACTGCGACCTATTGTCCGATGCCCCCGAAGAAATGACATTCAACCTTGGCGGGCAAACCGTGTACCTTTCCCACGGGCATAAATGGGGCGTAAAGTCGGGCCTCATGCGCCTGTTTCTTCGGGCAAAGGAAGCGGGGGCCACGGTGGCGCTTTTTGGCCACAGCCACCGCTACACCGAGGAATTTTACGAAGGCGTTTTCTTTTTAAACCCCGGTGCCTTGGTAGACGGCTCCTACGCTGTGCTGACCTTATCGCCGGATACCATCAAAGCCGAGCAATTTTCTTTATATTAATTAAATTCTAATCGGAGAACTATGTTAACAACACAACAAAAACAGAAGCTGGAAAAGCTGCTTGACAGCGTACAAAAACCCGCCACTTATCTTGGCGGGGAAATGAACCAGCGCTATAAGCCCGAGGCTTCCTTTGGCTTTGCTTTTTGCTTTCCTGATACCTACGATGTAGGGATGAGCCACCTTGGCATGAAAATCCTCTACGATATCTTAAACAATTTGGAGGATATCCGCTGCGAGCGTGTTTTCATGCCCGGCGTGGACATGGCCGATGGCCTCAAAAAGGAAGGCATCCCGCTTTTTTCTTTGGAAACAAGAACGCCTTTAAAGGACTTTCCTTTGATCGGCTTTACCCTCCAATATGAAATGAGCTTTACCTGCATTTTGGAAATGCTGGATTTAGGCGGCGTGAAGGTGCTGGCAAAGGAGCGGGCGGAAAATGGCCCCATTGTGCTTGCGGGCGGCCCTTGCGCTTCCAACCCCGAACCCTTAACGCCCTTTATCGACGCTTTCATGCTGGGCGACGGGGAAGAAAGCATCGTGGAAGTAACAGAAATTGTTAAAACCCTGCGGGAAAAGGGGGAAACGAGGGAAAACATCCTCTTTGCTTTAAGCCAAATCGAGGGCGTGTATGTGCCGAGGTTTTATACAGTTACTTACAATGAAGACGGCACCATCCAAAATTTTGCCCCAAACAAAGAGGGCGTGCCGGCTGTTGTGAAGCGCCGCATTCACCTGGACTTTGAAAACGCTCCCTACCCTGAAAAGATGATTGTTCCCTATACCCAAATCGTGCACGACCGGGTGGTTTTGGAAGTCATGCGCGGCTGCTCTCGTGGGTGCAGGTTTTGCCAGGCAGGCTATATTTATAGGCCCGTGCGGGAACGATCGCCAAAGCGGGTGATGGACTTGGCGGAAAGCCTGATTGCTACTTCCGGCTATGAGGAACTATCCATCACCTCCCTTTCAACGGGCGACTATACGGGGCTAAGTGAGCTTGTTCCCGGCCTCAACGAACTATTTAAAAACCGGCAGGTGGCCCTGTCCCTCCCAAGCCTCCGGGTGGATGGGAAACTAAAAGAAACACTGGAAGAAACAGGGCAAGTAAAAAAAGGCGGGCTTACTTTTGCCGCCGAAGCCGGCACCCAGAGACTGCGGGATGTAATTAACAAAGGCGTTACGGAAGACGACCTTTTAACTGCCGTAAGCGACGCCTTTTCGTCGGGCTACGCGGGCATCAAGCTCTACTTTATGACCAGCCTTCCGACCGAAACAGAGGAAGATTTGGAAGGCATCGCAAGGCTTGCCGGGCTTATCCGCCAAAAGTATTTTGAGGTGCCCAAAGACATTCGCCCCGGCGGCCTAAGGATTACCATTTCCACTTCTACTTTCGTGCCCAAGCCCTTTACTCCTTTCCAGTGGTTCCCCCAAGACGCGCCCGAAGTGATCAACCAAAAGCAAAAATTTTTGCGGGAAAACCTGCGCATCAAAGGCGTAGTGTTCAGGTGGAACGACTGGCAGCAAAGCCAGATGGAAGCCGCCATCGCGCGGGGCGACAGGCGCATGGGCGAAGTGATTTATGAAGCCTGGAAAATGGGCTGCCGCCTTGATTCCTGGTCGGAACACTTTAAGTATGATCTTTGGATGGAAGCCTTCCAAAAGGTGGGCGCTACTATCGAATTTTACGCCAACCGTGAGCGAAATTATGAAGAAATTCTGCCTTGGGACTTTATCGACATGGGCGTAACCAAAGACTTTTTGCGCCTTGAAAACGAGCGGGCCAAAAAAGGTATTGTCACCCCCGACTGCCGCCAAGGCTGCCGGGGTTGCGGCCTGCAAAGATTTGAGGGGGTGTGCCAATGAAGTGTTGGGCTATCTATTCGGTGCCGGAAAGCTTAAGATTGCTTGGGCACCTTGACCTCATGCGATCCATGCAAAGAGTGCTAAGAAGAAGCGAGCTGCCGATTAAATACTCCCAAGGCTTTAGCCCCCATGTGATTTTAAGCCTTGCCGCGCCAAAGTCCGTGGGCATGGCGGCGGAAAACGAGCTGATGGAGTTTGTTTTAACGGAAGATTTACCCCGACAGGTGGTAGAAGATGCCATCCAAAAAGCCATGCCCGAAACGATGGAGCTAAAGGGACTGATTTTAAGGGAAGACAAGGCCGCTGCCCTGCCTGCCCTTGTGCGCATGGCAAGCTACCGGGTGGATTTTTACGAGGACCCGCCTTTTACCGAAAGCCAGCTTGCGGACTTTCTTTCGCAAGACGAAATTTTAGCGGTTAAAAAGACCAAAAAAGGCGAAAGAAGCTACGATATGCGGCCTCTCATCATGGAAGCAAGCCTTCAAAACGGCAGCCTGCATTGTACCCTGTCCCTATGGGAAGGCGGTACTTGCCGGGTGGATGACTTCCTTGAAAAGCTGTGTGCTTTTGCGGGCGCAGAAGTGCCGCAAGTAAGGTATACTCGTGTGAGGATGCTGGACGAAAACGCCGTGCCGATTGAAACCTATGCTGATTGCTGAAAAGACCGACAGGGGCGCAGAGTGCGCGCTGCTTGAAGACAATGTTCTGGTCGATTACGCTTTGGATGACTTGCCCGCGCCTGATAGCGTGGAAAGCGTGCACCTTGTTAAGGTCGAGCGTGTCATGAAGAGCCTGAACGCTGCTTTTGTGAAAATGGAAGGCGGCATCGAAGGTTTTTTGCCCCTTGCAAAGGACGCCCCCTTCCCCAAAGGCGGGGATATGAAAGTGGTGCAAGTTAAGCGCACAAGGCAGGAAGGCAAGGCCTGCGCCCTAAAGGAAGAAATCTCTTTAACAGGCCGCCACCTTGTGTACTTGCCTTTTGGGCAAGGGGTCAAGTATTCTAAACGCCTATCCAAGGAAGATAGGGCTGCGCTTCAAGCAAAGTTTCCCACCCTTAAAACGCAAGGCGGCGTCATTTTTCGCAGGCAGGCGCTTAACGCTTCGCCTGAAGATATCGCCCTGGAACTTGAAGCTTTCAGGCTTCAGGGGGTATACTTAAAAGAGGCCAAGGGAGAAAGTCCAAAGCTGCTTGTTCCCTCCCTCTCGCCCGCGCAGAAGATGGTCAGGGACGCCTGGAAGGTTCCCGAAAAAGCTTTAACCAACTGCCCCCTTCCTTGGTGGAAAGGGAAAGTAGACGAACACCCCAGCCCCTTTATGCTCTTTGGTGTTCGTGAAAAGCTGCAAAGAGCGCTTGGCAGGGTACACTACCTAAAGTCGGGCGCCGTTCTTATCGTTGACCCCTGCGAAGCGCTCACAGCCATTGATGTTAATTCCGCTAACGCCAAAAACAAAAGCGCTGTGGATATCAACAAAGAAGCGGCCTTTGAAATCGCCCGTTTATGCAGGGTCAGGGGCACGGGCGGCATCATCGTGATTGACTTTTTAAAAATGGAAAAAGACTTTCAGCATGAAGCCGTATTAAAAGCCATGCAGGATGCTTTTTTTCAAGATCCCGTGCAGACGACCCTCGAAGGCTTTACCCGCCTTGGGCTCTTTGAAATGACCCGGCGGCGCATGCAAGATAAACCCTAACCCAACAAGGAGAAAAATGAAGGAAGAAATCGTTATCCTCCCAAACGAGGAGCTTGAAAGGCAAAAAGAATTCGCCTTAAAAGTTCAGGGACTTGAACACCGACCAAAAAGCTATCATCTGGTGACTTACGGCTGCCAGATGAACGCCCGCGACTCGGAAACCCTGGCGGGGATTTTTCATAGCATGGGCATGCGGGAAAAGGACAAAAAAGAGGCGGATTTGGTGCTCTTTAACACCTGCGCCATCCGGGAAAACGCCGAGCGAAAAGCCCTTGGCAATATCATTTGGCTGAACCAGCTTAAAAAACAGCGGCCTGAATTATTGGTAGGCGTGTGCGGCTGCATGGTGCAGCAAGCAGGCATGGCGCAAAAGATGTTTAAGCAATATCCTTTCATCGACTTTGCCTTCGGTACGGGAAACCTGTATCAGTTGCCCGAAATTTTGTATGATACCTTAACCAAAGGGCGCTCCTTTCAAATCGACGGGCCGCAAAGCACTTTGGTGGAGGGGCTGCCCGCTTTAAGGCAAGGCAAGCACAAGGCCTTCATGAACATCATGTATGGTTGCAACAACTTCTGCACCTACTGTGTGGTGCCTTATGTGCGCGGCCGGGAGCGCAGCCGAAAAGCGGAAGACATCTTCCGTGAAGCCGAGGGGCTATTAAAGGATGGGGTCAAGGAAATTACCCTGCTTGGGCAAAATGTCAATTCCTATGGAAAAGACTTAAACGACCTAGACTTCGCGGGCCTTCTATCCGGCCTTGAAAAATTGGGCGTACCAAGGATCCGCTTCATGACCAGCCACCCCAAAGACCTATCCCACCGCTTGATTGAAGAGTTTTCTAAAAACAAGGCCCTCTGCCCGCACATGCACCTGCCGGTTCAGTCGGGGTCAAACGCCATTCTCAAAGCCATGAACCGCCGGTATACGGTGGAAACTTACCTTGAAAAAGCAAGGCTTCTTCGGGAAGCCCGCCCCGATATTGGCCTCACGACCGACATCATCGTGGCTTTCCCCGGCGAAACCGAAGAGGATTTTTTAGACACTTTGGAGCTGGTTAATAAAATGCGCTACGACTCCGCCTTCACCTTTATTTATAGCCCAAGGGCCGGCACGGCGGCCGAAAAGCTGCCCGGCCGGATTGATAAAGCGGTAGCGACCGAGCGCATCGGAAGGCTTATCGATTTGCAGGAAAAAATTACCGCCGAAAAGCTGCAAAGCTTTGTTGGCACCGTGCAGGATGTTTTGGTCGATGGCCAGTCCGCCCGGGGGAAAATGTACACCGGCAAGTCGGGCCGCAATATATCCGTCAATTTTGCAGGCGACGAAAGTATCGTCGGCACTGTTCAAGAAATTGAAATAACCGCCACCGCAAGCAATACCTTGCGGGGAAAAATGAAAGGAAAGTAACAAATGAGCAACCAAGAAATCTTTGCAAAAGCCCGTGAACTGGGCGCGCTGCTGCGCGACTCGGACCAATTTGTCGCCATGCGCCAGGCTGAAGAAAGCGCCAACGACAATGAAAAGCTTTTGACCCTCTCGCAGGAATTTGAGAGCCTCCGCTCCCAGATGCAGGCCCTGACCATCGAAGATGAACCCGACTACGACAAGATCGGTGAAGTGTCCAAGGCCATGGACGCGGTGCAGGCGAAACTAAACGAGGAACCCGCTATGAAAGCCCTGCGTGTAACGCGCGAACAGTTTAGCCAGCTGATGACCCTTGTCAACCGCGAGCTTCAGGGCGTTTTGGCCCCCGAAACATTGCAGCAGTCTTCCTGCTCCGGCTCTTGCTCCAGCTGCGCCGGCTGTAACTAATGGCCCTTAGCCCCATGATGCGGGACTACCTTGCTACCAAGCAAGAGTATCCCGACGCCATTCTTTTTTACCGCATCGGCGACTTTTACGAAATGTTCTTCGACGATGCTGTTTTGGCTGCACGTGAACTGGAACTCACCCTCACGGGTAAGGACTGCGGCCTTGAAGAAAGGGCGCCCATGGCGGGCGTTCCCTGGCACGCCGCCGAAACCTATATCGCCCGCTTGATTGACAAGGGCTATAAGGTAGCAATCGGCGAGCAGCTGGAGGACCCCGCCAAAGCCAAGGGGCTGGTGAAAAGGGGCGTTGTGCGGGTGGTAACGCCCGGCACCGTGATTGAACAGAGCCAATTAAAAGAAAAACAATCAAACTACCTCCTTTCTGTCGCGCAAAACAAAAAGCGGGCGGCAGTGGCAGGGGTGGACGTAACGACCGGGGAATGTTTCGTTTGCCCTGTGGATGATAAAGAGCGGAATTTAAGCGGCCTGCTTGCTTCCTACCACCCCAAAGAGCTGGTGGTAGAAAAGGAAGAGGCGAAAGACTTTTCCGACTATTATTTAGCGAAGGTAGAAACCAAGGACTTTGCCTACGACAGGGGCAAAAAACGTCTGCTTGAACACTTTAAAGTGGGCGCTTTGGAAGCCCTCGGACTTGAACCAAGGGATAGACTCAGCGTTCAGGCCTTGGGGGCGCTGTTTAGTTATTTAGAAAAAACGCAGATGACCGCCCTTCCACACATTACCCGCCTTATTATCCGCCGGGAAAACCGTTCCATGCCTCTTGACGCCGCTACCCGCCGCAACCTTGAACTAACGGAAAATTTAAGGCACCCCGGCGTTAAAGGAAGCCTATTATGGGTGCTGGACAGAACCTCGACCGCCATGGGCGCAAGGGAACTGCGCTCCTATGTTGAGCGGCCCTTAACGAATAAAAAAGACATTGAAAACCGCTTGGACGCGGTGAGTTACTTTTTTGACAATATCATCGAAGAAGCCGAAGTTAGCGACAAGCTACAATCGGTCTACGATATGGAGCGGCTTGTATCCAAAGTCAGCTACCGCACCATTAACGCAAGGGACTGTTTGGCGCTTGAAAGAAGCCTTGATATGGCGGGGCCTGTGCGGGAACACCTTAAAAATCAAAGCGGCTTGCTACTTGATATTTACGACAGGTTGGAGCCGTTAAACGCTTTACAATCCTTGCTTTCTTCTGCCATTCACCCGGAGCCCCCGATTGTGATTACCGAAGGCGGCATCATTCGGGACGGCTTTAACGAAAAGCTTGATAGCTACCGCAAGGCCCAAAAGGAAGGCAAGCAGTGGCTATTGGAGCTTGAAGCCGAGGAAAGAGAAAAAACAGGCATCAAGAACCTGAAAGTGCAGTACAACAGGGTCTTTGGCTACCATTTGGAGGTAACCAAGTCCAACTACCATTTGGTGCCTGACTATTTCGTGCGCCGCCAAACCCTTGCCTCATCCGAAAGATACACCACCGAAAAATTAAAAGAAATCGAGGAAAAAGTAACGGGCGCGGAGACTAAGGCCATCGCCCTTGAAACGCAGATTTTTGATGCCATTCGGGATGAAATTTTAAATCACCTCTCCGCCCTTCAGGTGATGGCTTCGGGCTACAAGGCGCTGGACGCTATTTTGTCCCTATCCAAGGCCGCCCGGGAACACGGCTATGTGCGCCCCACCATCAATGAGGATGGCAGGGTTGCTATTCAAAACGGCCGCCACCCCGTGGTTGAAAAGATGCTGCCGCCGGGGGCCTTTGTGCCAAACGACACCTTGATTAACGACAGCCAGCGGATGCTTTTAATCACAGGGCCCAACATGGGCGGTAAAAGCACCTTCATGCGCCAGACGGCATTGATTGTGTTGATGATGCACATGGGCTCCTTCGTTCCCGCGGAGAGCGCCGATTTGCCGCTTTGCGACAATGTTTTTACCCGCATCGGGGCAAGCGACGACTTATCGGGCGGGCAGTCCACCTTTATGGTGGAAATGAGCGAACTTAGCTATATTTTGCGCAACGCTACCGAAAAATCGCTGATTATTTTGGACGAAATCGGCCGGGGCACCGGCACCTTTGACGGCCTTTCCATCGCCTGGGCGACGGTAGAGCATTTGGCGGATAAAGAAAAGTCGGGCGCAAGGACGCTCTTTGCCACCCACTTTCACGAGCTGGCTGCCCTTGAAAATAAGGTGGACGGGGTCAAAAACTATTCCGTTGCCATCAGGGAGCTGGGCGATGATGTCTTGTTTTTACACAAGATGGTGGAAGGCGCCGCCGATCGCTCCTTTGGCGGCTATGTGGCAAAATTGGCGGGCGTTCCCCGTCCGGTTTTGGCAAGAGCCAAGGAAATTCAAACTCGCCTATCTGTTAGCGACATCAACCACGACGCGCTTGCCGCCGGGGTGTTTGAAGAAAACCGCCAAAACAAGCAAATGAGCCTGATGGATGTTGGCAAAAACGAGCTGGTGGAAGAAATTTCCGCCCTGGATGTGCTTCAAATGAGCCCCATGGACGCCTTGAATACCCTGTTTGTGCTGCGAGAAAAGGCGAGGAAACTGTAATGGCGAAAATTAAGCGACTTTCAAAAGACGTAATCAGCCAAATTGCCGCCGGCGAAGTGGTGGAGCGGCCTATGGCTGCCATCAAGGAGATGGTGGAAAACTCCATTGACGCGGGCGCCAAGGCCGTATCGGTGGAAATCAAAGGCGGGGGCATCGATTCTATCCGGGTGTCCGACAACGGCTCGGGCATCGCTGAAGAAGACCTGGTGCTTGTCTTTGAGCGCCACGCGACAAGCAAACTATCGACCGCTGAAGAGCTTACCCATATCAACACCCTTGGATTTAGAGGAGAGGCGCTCTCTTCCATCGCGGCGGTTGGAAAAGTAACGCTATCCACTCGCCAAGAAAAGATGGAGCTGGGCGTGGAAGTCAAAAACCACGGCGGCGAAATCTTGGGGATTAACCCTAAAGCCATGGCCTTTGGCACAACCATTTTGGTGGAGGACTTATTTTTTAACGCCCCCGTTCGCCGCAAGTTCTTAAAGCGCCCCCAGTCGGAAGCGGCGCTTGTTTCAGACCTCATGCGGCAGATGATTTTATCCCATCCCGAGATCGCTTTTTCCTTTAAGTCGGACGGGAAGCTGATTTATAGGTCAAGCGGCGATGGGAAAATTCAAAGCGCCTTTTTGTCGGTCTATGGCCTAGCGGCCCTTCGGGAAACCAAGGAAGTGAAGTTCACCGGGCAAGGCATCATCGTCGAGGGCCTGGTGGGTGTTGGCCAGCTTTCGCGCGGAAACCGCAGCCATGAAAACTTTTTTATCAACAACAGAGCCATCAATTCTGGTATTTTGTCGCAGGCCGTGGAAGAAGCCAGCCGCCAGCGGGTGATGATTGGCCGGTATCCAACTTGCGCCCTTTATTTGCAGATGCCTTTTCACCAAGTCGATGTAAATGTGCACCCCAACAAGTGGGAGGTGCGCTTTGCAAATGAAAAGGCGGTGCTTGAAACCGTCAGGCAGGCGGTGGAAGAGGCGCTAAACGAGGGCGCCGCAGAGCAGGTGCCGCCCAGCTTCTTTCCCCCGGAGGAAGTAAAAAAGGCCGAAGCCCCGGTGCGGGTGATGCCGCCGGTGGAAGCAAAGCCCGCTTTGGAAGTGGAAAAGCCCAAGCCTATTTTGGTGGAAACCCCGGCGCCCAAGCCGCAAATTCCTATCGAGAAACTTCAAACCACCCTGTTTGTAAGCGACCCCGCCAAGTCTTCTGCGCCGGTAATGGACAAAGCAGTTCTTCCTACTTTAGATACAATCAAAAAAGAAGCGGGGCAAAAAGCGTCCGCTATCGAAATTACGCCCGCTTTGGCCGAAAAGCCCATCAAGTTTTTGGGTGTGGCTTTCCAAACCTATATTCTCTTTGAATCGGGCGAAAATTTAATCCTCTGCGACCAGCACGCCCTGCACGAGCGCATCCTGTACGATAAGCTCATGGCGGCGCACGAACAAGGCGCGGCGGCGCAGATGCTGCTCATTCCACGGGCGGTGGATTTAAGCCTAAAGGAATACGACCTGTTTCTTGAAAACCAGGCGCTGCTTTCATCTTTTGGCTTTGACGCCGAGGACTTTGGCAACCGCAGCGTGCGGCTACATTCGGTACCCATTATTTTGGGCGAGCCGGAAGCGGAAAGCGCCTTTAAGGATGCCTTAGATGAACTGGAAACAAGCGGTTCACTTAGCCATGAAAAGAAAGAAAGCAAAATTATCCAAAGCGCCTGCAAGCACGCCATCAAAGGCGGCGAAAAGCGCAGCATGGACGATGTGCGGGCGCTGGTTTTAAAGATGCTGAACGATAACATTATCCCGACTTGCCCGCACGGGCGGCCCCTGATGCTAAAGATAACCCGCCGGGAACTTGAAAAGCGCTTTGGGCGCCTTGGCTCATGAAAGATAAAGTTTTAGCCATTTGCGGGGCAACGGCAAGCGGCAAGACAGCCGTTTCCCTTGAACTTGCCAAAATTTTGCCCCTTGAAATTGTTTCCATGGACGCCATGCAAGTTTATCGCCACATGGATATCGGCACCGCCAAGGCCACCAAAGAAGAGCAGGCCTTGGTGCCCCACCACATGATTGATATTGTGGAGCCTTGGGACAATTACTCGGTGGCCCTTTACCAAAAGGATGCATCAAAAATCATCGACGATATTTTGCGAAGGGGCAAAGTGCCTCTTTTGGTTGGCGGGACGGGCATGTTTTTGCGGGCGCTTTCTCTGCCCCTTAGCTACGGCAGCACGGGCGGGGATGAAAAAATCCGCCAACAGTATGAAAACTATGCTGAGGAACATGGAAAAGAAGCCCTGCATGCTTTGCTTTTGGAAAGGGACGAAAAGGCGGCGGCAAAGCTTCACCCAAACGATGTCAGGCGGGTGGTGCGCGCCCTTGAAGTGATGGACTTGACGGGACAAAAATTTTCCGACCAAAAAATGCCATCCTATGATGACGGGCCTTACCACATCCTTCCCTTTGTCCTTTCCTGGGACAGGGAAATATTATATGAGCGCATTAACCAAAGGGTGGAGTTGATGGTGGAAGCGGGGTTACTTCAGGAAGTTAAAAATCTTCTTCAAATGGGCGTTTGCGAGGAACATCAGAGCATGCAGTCCATCGGCTATAAGGAGTGGCTGCCCTACCTTCGGGGCGAAAGCGACTTTGAAACCCAGAAGGAACTTGTGAAGCGCTACACCCGCAACTACGCCAAGCGCCAGGAAACTTGGTTTAAGCAGGATCCCCGTATTATAAAGCTACAAGGCGACGCTTCGCCAAAGGACAACGCGAAAAAAATAAAGGAAACCTATGAAAGAACGGATAAAACAAGCCATCCGTGACCTTCGGCCCGTGTTTGAGAGGCTTGAAGAAACGGAACTGTATAACCTCAATAAGGTGCAGAGCGCTTTTGAAAACTTGCGCATCGCCCAGCGCCACTTTGCCCCAACCGAGGGCTACGGCTATGACGATGTGGGCCGGGATACTTTGGAAAAACTGTATGCCCAAGTGTTCGGCGCGGAAGCCGCCATTGTGCGGCCCCAACTTACAAGCGGCACGCATACGTTAAGTTTGTGTTTATTTGGGCTGCTGCTCCCCGGCGACCATCTCCTATCGGTGGCGGGCGAACCTTACGACACCATGCAAACGGTGATAGGCAAAGAAGGGGATGGTATCCCCGGGACGCTTTATGAACTGGGCGTTTCTTTTTCAAGCGTTCCGATGAAAGAAGATAGGGTAGATGAAGAGGCCGTTCTTCAAAATTTGCGGCCCAATACCCGTGTGGTGCTTATTCAGCGCAGCCGGGGGTATAGCTGGCGAAAAGCGCTGACGCTCAAGGAAATCGAAAGTTTAATCCAAAAAATTAAAGCCGCGCGCCCGGACATCTACATCATGGTGGATAACTGCTACGGCGAATTTACCCAAAAGAAAGAGCCAAGCGACTTAGGGGCCGATGTTGTGGCGGGGTCTTTGATTAAAAACCCCGGCGGCGGCCTAGCGTCAACGGGCGGCTATATCGTGGGTACGGAAAAAGCCATCGGGCGGATTGAGTCCCGCCTAACGGCCCCCGGCCTTGGCCGGGAAACGGGCAGCTATCAGGGCGGCTATCGCCTAATGTATCAGGGCCTTTTCATGGCGCCGCACACGGTGTGTGAGGCCCTTAAGACTGCCGCCCTTGCCGCTAAAATCGCGGAAAACCTGGGCCTTAAAACAAGCCCCGCCTCCGATAGCGACCGGGACGATATCATTCAGGCCATTCAATTTGGCGATAGGGACAAGCTCATCGCTTTTTGCCAGGGCATCCAGTACGCTTCGCCCGTGGACGCTTTTGTGACCCCCGAACCTTGGGCCATGCCCGGCTATCAGGATGAGGTAATTATGGCGGCGGGCACCTTTGTGCCGGGCGCTTCCATTGAGCTTAGCTGCGACGCGCCCATGCGCCCGCCCTACACGGCCTATTTGCAAGGCGGCCTGTGTTTAAGCCATGGCATCTTGGCGCTGGAGCGGGCTTTTTTGAGGATACAAAAATGACGGATATTGTTTGGGCAAGACGGCAAGAAAGTTTGTGGGAAGAACTCACGGAGCTTATCAAAAGGGCCATGGAAGAAAATGTCCCCGCCCTTGTTGTGGTGCCCCAGCAATATACCTTAAAGTGCGAAAGGGACTTGATTGAAAGTCTGAATTTACCGGGGCTGCTGGATGTTGGTGTCCTATCCCCCAAGCGCCTTTATTCCCGTATCCGGGAGGAAGCGGGCGCCAAGGAAAAAATTGTCTTATCCAGCCTTGGCGAAAGGGCGGCCCTTTCGCTTTCATTAAAAGAAAGCAAGGACAACTTGCAGTACTACCGCCGGGCTACCCGTATGCAGGGCTTTGTGGACGCTTGCATGGAAGAAACCAAGCGCCTTTTGGATGAGGGCGTTTCGGGCGAAAGCCTTTTGGAAGCGGCGGAAAAGGTAGCCGACCCCGCCATTTCCGCCAAGATGCGCGACCTTGGGCAAATTTCCCTTTGCTACCAAAATATTTTGGGCGATAAGTTGGGCGACCAAGCGATGCAGGAAAGGGACAGTTTAAGTAGACTTGGCGAAACAAGCTTTATCCAAGACGCCAAGCTTATCCTTTACGGTTTTGACATGCTCACCCCCGCTTTGGTAAGGCTTATCAGCGCCGCCGCCAAAGAAGCGGACAGCGTACACCTCTTGATGATTTGTCAGGGCGAAGAAATAAAGGACGGCCGGGCTTTTGCCCCCGTTCGCCGCAGCTTGCAAAAGCTGTACCATGAACTGAATGAAGAGGGCCTATCTTATAAGCTGCGCGTTTTAAAAGAAGGGCCTTCCTC
Organism: uncultured Oscillospiraceae bacterium; assembly: GCA_964346155.1. GTDB lineage: Bacteria > Bacillota > Clostridia > Christensenellales > Aristaeellaceae > DTU024. The sequence continues at coordinate 5,956 of CAYFTJ010000028.1, read as the reverse complement.
CGCCCCAAAAAGCATACAGGCTTTGGAAGCGGGCTTTTTGCAGCTTCTGCCGGAGCCTTCCTCTGTCATGGACCAAGGCGTTATCATGCACGCCGCTCCTACGCCTTTTGATGAGTGCGATAGGGCGGCGGCGAAGGTTCAAAAAAACATCAAGAACGGGCAAGATCCCGACAAAATCGCCCTCCTCTGCTGCGACCTTGAAAGCTACGCCCCCATGCTGGGCGCCCGCCTTGAAGCCCACGGCGCGCCCTATTACCTGTCGCAAAAGCGGCCCCTATCGGTGCATGGTTTAAGCCGCATGATTTTGGCGAGCTTAAAAATAATCACCATGGGCTATTTGCCCCAAGATATCCAGATGCTTTTGCAGTCGGGCTATACCAGTTTAAGTGACCCGGAAATTTTTTCTCTTCAAAACTATATCCGGGAAAAGGGCATCAGCTACGGCCAGTGGAAGCGGCCTTTTAAAAAGGGCAATCCAGAAGAAATAGAACAGATGGAAGCTTTAAGAAAAAAGCTGACAGAGCCGCTTGAAACCCTCACCAAAGCCCTAAAGCCCGCCCGCCCCGCTAAAGAAGCCTTGGAGGCGCTCGTTTCCTACATAGAAAGCCTGAACGCCTACCAAAAGCTTCAAGAAGAAACGGACAAGCTTTCCGGCCTTGGTTTTTTAGAAGAAAGCAATATTTCAGGGCAGGTGGCGGCAAAAATCGCCCAGGCTTTGGAAGAAATCTACAAGGTAGCAGGCCAAAGGCCGCTTGACGCGGACGCTCTTTTGAGCCTTGTGGAAGGGGCTTTCAAGGACGCATCCATCCAAGGCCTTCCCCAGCGGCCCGGGCAAGTGGAAGTGGGGGCCCTTGGCAATGTGCCGCTGCTTGGGAAGGAAACCGTTATCATCTTAGGCCTTAACGACGGGGTCTTAAAAGAAGAAGAAAGCTTAATTTTTGACGACAGGGAGCAGGCCGATTTAGCCTTGGCCCTCGATATCCACCAAGCCACCAGCGCCAAGGAAAAAGGGCAGATGAAGCTGCTTGACCTTTGGAAAGCCTTCAGCGCCCCCCAAAAAGAGCTGATTTTGTCTTACGCCGTTTCAGGCGACGGGGGCGAAAGCCGCGGGCCGCTGTATCAACTCAAGCGGGTGGAGCGCATCTTGCCCAATCTCCCTGTTTTGGGCGGTTCCGCCGCTTCCTTGGGCCTTGAAAGCGCCTTTGAAGGGGCGCTAGAACGCCTTGGAACGGAAGATTTTTCAACAGAGGATGAAAACCTCCTTTCCGCCATGCTGTCGGATGAGGAACTCAAAGAAAAGGTACTTTCCGCCCTCCTTGCCGCCCAGATGGAGCCGGAAAGCGAGATTGCCCCTGATTTAGTCCGGAAACTGCTTGAAATGGGCAGGCTTTCGGCGACGCAGGTCGAAAGCTACTACCGCTGCCCCATGCGCTACTTTATCCAGTACGCTTTAAAGCCCACCGAAACCAAGGAATGGGATGTGGACGCCCGGGACTGGGGCAACTTTTACCACAAAGCCATGCAGAATTTTTCGGGCCGTACCCAAGAAATCAAGGGTTGGCCCAACGCGGAGCCGGAAACGGTGGATGCTCTCATGGACACTGTGGTTGACGAAATGACCGACTCGTGGCAAAATACCCCCATGCTCGACTCCCCAAGGGCCATGGCCGATGTGGAAAGAGCAAAAGGCACCTGCCGCCTTTTAGCGGGCGCTGTGCAAACCTTCATGCAGGATAGCGCCTTTCAAACCATCTTCACCGAATGGGCCTTTGGCAAAGCGGGCGGCGTACCCGGCCCGAAAACGACTACCCGCCAAGGGGAGCTATCCATCGAGGGTGTCATTGACCGCATCGATGCCGCCAAGGTCGAGGGGCAAGAGTATCTTCGCGTTATCGACTACAAAAGCGGCAGTGAAACTTACCAACCCACCAAAATAGCGGCGGGCGTGCAGCTTCAGATGCTGCTTTACCTTGCGGCCATCCGGGAAGCCTTTCCCGAAAGTTTCCCCGCCGGATTTTTCTATCAATTCATTAAAGACGAAATGCAAGTGGAAAAGGAGTGGCAGGCCTTAACGGAAATGGACGCCATTTCCAAGCTCAAAATGGAAGGCGTGGTTTTAAATGACCCCAAAGTGGTAGAGGCTATGGACGCAAGCGACCCGCCAAAGTCCATGAGTAGAGTTTATAAAAAGGACGGCGAGCCGCTCCAAAATGCCCGCGTTATAGACCCTGAAGATTTTGAACTATTAAGCCTTTATGCCCTCAAAAAAGCCAAAGAGGCCGCCGAAAACATCGGGGAAGGCAAAGCCCCCGCTCAGCCCTTTACCTTAAACCGCCAGGACAAGGGGGCGTGCAGCTATTGCCGCTATCAGGGCCTTTGCCGCCTTGACCCCATGACCCTAAGCCAGCGCCAGCGCAGGCAGGAAGGCTTAAAACATCAGGAACTGATTCAGCGCCTGAGAGGAAGGAAACTATGATCGATTTATCTCGTTACCAAGTGAAAGAAGGGGCAAGTTTTTCCCTCAAGGACTATTCCACCAAAAAGGAAAAGGGGCTTGATAAAAAGCAGGTCAAAGACGTTTGGATGCCTGAAAACATCGGCAAGCTGTCCGTTTTGCAAGAAAGGCTGTACGCCGAAAACACCCGCGCCCTGCTGGTTGTTTTTCAGGCCATGGACGCGGCGGGCAAGGATGGAGCCATCAAACATGTAATGACGGGGCTTAACCCCCAGGGCGTGTTTGTGTCTTCCTTCAAGGTGCCAAGTTCCGAGGAAAACGACCACGACTACCTCTGGCGTATTCACCAAAGAGCGCCTCGCCGCGGCGAAATCGGCGTGTTTAACCGCAGCCACTATGAGGATGTCTTGGTGTCAAGGGTGCACGACCTCTTAGAAGATTCCCAGATGCCCAAAGACCGCCTGCACTCCGGCATCTGGGCAACCCGTTACCGCCAAATCCGCGATTATGAACAGTATCTATGGGAAAACGGCGTTGAAACGGTCAAGTTTTTCCTGCATGTGTCCAAAGACGAGCAGCGGGAACGCTTGCTTGAAAGAATGAACAACCCTGAGAAAAACTGGAAGTTTTCGTCTTCCGACATCGCTGAGCGCAAATACTGGGATAAGTACATGGAAGCCTATGAAGATATGCTCCTTTCCACTTCCACCGCCCGCTGCCCCTGGTATGTGCTGCCGGCGGATAACAAGTGGTATACCCGCTATTTAGTGTCGGAAGTGCTGGTTCAAAAACTTGAAGCAATGAACCCGCAGTTTCCAAAGCTCAGCGAAAAAGAGCTATCCAAAATTGATGAATGCCGCCTGATTTTAGAACAAGACGGGCAATAAGGAGAAAGTATGCAGTATCTTTTTAGTATTATCCTTGGTATCGTTCAGGGTTTAAGCGAATTTTTGCCCATTTCATCCAGCGGCCACCTGCTTATTTTTGAAAAGCTTCTGGCCCCCCTTGGCTACAATTCCGTGTCCTCATCACAGCTTTTAATCATGCTGCACATGGGTACCCTCGTTGCCGTGGCGGCGGTATTTTTCCAAGACTGGGTGGATATGCTCTTGCACCCCATCAAGAACAAAACCTTGGGGCTACTCTTTATCGCTTCCCTTCCGGCGCTATTTGCCGTGGTGCTTTTAGGCGACCTGTTTGATACAATCTTTGAAGGCTGGTTTTTAGGCCCCGCCTTTTTGCTCACAGCCCTTTTCATGTGGCTTGCCGAAAAGGTCAGCCACAACCGCAAGAAAAAGTCCGACGAGGTGGATGTAAAGGCAGCCCTCACCATGGGCGGCTTTCAAGCCATTGCCCTACTGCCCGGCGTTAGCCGCTCCGGCTCCACGGTGCTTGGCGGCATGGTGGCGGGGCTTACCCGAAAGCGCGCGGCCGCCTTTTCCTTTATGATGAGCGCTCCGGCCATCTTAGGCGGCTTCTTAAAGGAAGTGAAGGATGCCGCCGAAACCACCGGGATATCCAGCCTCTTTTCCGGCCCCATTCTGGTGGGTGTGCTGGTATCGGCGGTGGTTGGCTACCTTGCCATCCGCTTTATGCTGAAAGTGATTGAGCACAAGTCCTTAAACGGTTTTGCCTATTACCTTATCGCGGTGGGCGTTATTGTGATTATTTTCCAGTTAACAGGCACCCTTGATTTCCCGCCCATTAAGCTTCCGACCCTGTAAAGGAGAAAGAAAATGTTGTACCCATATTTTGAAAATTTGCAGGCCTTTTACCCCCTGATTGGCTTTATCGTGGGGGCTTTGGGGCTGAAGGTTTTCAGCCGCTTCATGCCCCTTGACAGGGGCCGCGACCTTGCCTTTGAGGGCGACAAGTCCAAGGGCAAGCGCACGAGTGTTGGCTTTATTTTGTACATTGCCTATTTTATTTTGGTGGCGCTCTTGGTGCCCCTTAAAAAAGCCATGTGGCTGTATTTAGCGGCCATGATGCTGGAAATGGTTTTGGGGCACCTTGACGATACCGCCCACCTGCCGTGGGGGGAACTGAAAAAAGGCCTAAGCGACCTTGGCGCCGCCATGCTGGTTGCGGGCGCATACCTTTGGGACAAGGGCCCAAACTTCGTTTTTTCCCTCTTGCCCGGCAAGCCCGCCTTTTCCCTGCCCCTGTGGCTTAGCTTCATTCTCCTTTGCGGCATGGTGTGGTGGTCGATTAACGCCACCAACATTGCCGACGGGGTGGATGGGCTTTCTTCCACCCTTGCCATTACCACGGTGGCATCGGTGTTGGCGGTGTATGGCATTTTAAAGGTGCAGGGCGGCTTTTTCCAAATGGGCCTATTGCTCCTTGGCATTTTACTTAGCTACCTTTGGCGCAACTGCTCTCCCTCCAGCCACATGATGGGCGATGCCGGTTCCCGTGCCATGGGCGTGATGATGGCGGTGCTTATCATGAACACCGGCGATCCCCTCCTGTTTTTGCTCCTCTGCCTTGCCTTTATTATCGATGGCTCGGCAAGTCTTTTAAAGCTTTCCGTCCGCCGCCTCACCGGCAGCCGTACCTTTATGGATAGCATCCTCACCCCCATCCACGACCATGTGCGCAAGAAAAACGACTGGTCGGACACCCAGACCGTGTCACGGTTTTGGATTTTGCATGTGGTGGTGTGCGTAACGACGGTACTAATGCTGATGAGGAAATAAAAAAACATATTAATACTAATCTCAGCCTAAATCAGCTTTATCTTGTGTGCCTTTTCCGATTTGTCTTTGCTTTGCTCAGTCAACATAGCGCCGCTATGCTTCCTTCACAAAGCTTTGCCAAATCAAAAAATTCCCTACAATCTATGCGCTACTTTAAACTGAGATTAGTATAAACATACTTTTTTTCGCCAAGAAACCCTTGGCGATTTTTTTGAAAAAAATTACAAAACGATTGACGAGAGTAACAATGTTATGATACCATGTCTTTGAAAGTAACAATGTTACGAAAGGAGGGCGTATGGAACAGGAAACGGCGATGATATCCAAAAACGATTTGCTCAAAAAGTACGGCATATCCTACGGCACCTTGTACCGCTGGAAGCGAATGCGGCTAATCCCCGAAGAATGGTTTGTGAAAAAGGCCACCAGCACGGGGCAGGAAACTTTTTTTCCGGACGGGCTTATTTCCAAGCGGGTGGAAAAGATTTTAGAATGGCAAAAGACCCAAACCTTGGAGCAAATTGCCCAATCCCTCTCCCAAAAGGAGCAGTCCCAAAATATCATGCTGATAAAAACGCCTTTTGGCAAACACACCTTGCGCATTCAGGATGTACTCAAAGTAGAGCTAAGTCGGGGCGACAAGCAGGAAGATATCACAAAGCCATTTAAACAATTATTTGAAGGAGAAGAACTATGAACATCAATCAGTCGGGAAGCGTAAAAATCTCAAAAGGAGAATATGAAGAGATTAATACTATGTCACCTTTAAATTAGCCTTTTCTCACGCATCTTTTCCTCTTTG
>CAYFTJ010000027.1:0-21288 GCA_964346155.1 uncultured Oscillospiraceae bacterium | reverse complement strand
TTCTTCAGATTTGGTTCCGGAAGAATAATGAAAAATATAATGCTCGCTCACATACCGGCGCATACCTTGGCACCTTTTCTTGAAAAATGGCTTGTGTAAAAACCGGCGGGTCTTTACTTGGTATATATTTCTTCCTTCAGCACGGCAATATCCCGCAGGTTGCGGTAGCGTTCCTGATAGTCAAGGCCGTAGCCTATCACAAACTCGTTAGGAATGGTAAAGCCCTTATAGTCGGCTTCCAAGGGCTTTTTGCGGCGCTCGGGCTTATCAAGCAGGGTAGCGATAGCAAGGCTGGTAGCGCCCCTGCCCAGCATCTCCCTTTTAATGTAGGAAAGGGTGAGGCCGGTATCCACGATATCTTCCACGATGATAACATCCTTGCCGTAAACGCTGTGGTCAAGGTCTTTGATAATACGCACAACGCCCGAGGTTTGGGTAGAGTCGCCGTAGCTGGACACAGCCATAAAATCCATCCGCACAGGCAGATTGATGGAGCGCAGCAGGTCCACAAAAAAGACGGACGCTCCCTTTAAAATGCACACCATCACAGGTTCTTTGCCTTGGTAATCCTTGGTAATCTGTTCACCCAGCTCTTTGACTCTGGCTTGAATTTCTTCCAGGGTTAACAGTATTTGGCTGCAGTCTTCCAGTAAGCAGGTTTGTTTCATGGTTCTTTCCTCCCCAATATTCTTCCATCGGGCAAGGTGCCCGTGAGTTGCAAATATACAATGTTTTGAGTGGATGAGTCAACGGCCGCATCTTCCCCGATGGAAAAGCCGGGCAACCACAGCGCCTGATTGCCTTTGGCCAGCACCGGCCAGAGTTTTCGAAGCGGGGCTTCTACATAGCGGTCGGCCAAGTATTTGTCCACAGACTGCGAGCCGCCAAGGCCAAGCGGGCGGATGATATCGCCCTTTCGCGCGGGTCTTAGCGCATAGTCCCCCGCCTTGTCCCTGTCAAGCGCCTGATGGGAAATTCCATTGCCAAAGCCGGAAAAAGGCGGGACTTCTTCTAATGTAAGCGGCGGGGCTTTCATGGCCTTTCCCGATAGCATCAGCAGCCTATGCTTGCCTCCTTGCAGGCTGCCGCCCTTGGGCAGGTTGGTTTTTCCGCCGTCTTTTAGCGCCGCCAGTCGGGTTTGCTCGGTCTGCTCAAACTCAAGAATAAACCCGAGTTTCTCTGCCGCCTTATGGATGGCCGCCCTTTGCAGGCTGTATTCCGCCTGTAAAAAGGCCGCTTTGTCAAGCACCGCGTAGCCATAAAAGATGCCGGCATGTTTTTCCATCCAGGCGCTTACCGCCATCTGCGACAGGGCATACTGGTCCCTTTGCAAAACGGCCGCCCGGTAAAGGGCCTGGTCGCACTTTGGGTAAAGCTGGCGCAAAGACGGCATCACCTGCAGCCGCAGGGCGTTTCGGGTGTAATGGGGCAGGAGGTTGGTTTCGTCGGTACAGTAGGCCTGGTTTTCTTCTTCCAATAATAAAAGCAGGGTTTCTTTGGATACAGCCAGCAGCGGCCGCCACAGATTTCTTTCAAACTGAGCCATGCCCCGCAGTCCCTTGCCGCCAGCCCCGCGCAGCAAATGCATAAGCAGGGTTTCGGCCTGGTCTTCCAGGTGATGGGCCAAGGCGATCACCTCGCAGCCCGCCTCCTCCTTCATTTGAAAGAGGGCTTCATAGCGGCCCTTTCTTGCCATCTCTTCGCTGATATCGGGCTTGTTCCATTCCAAGTAGCGCACAAGGTAAGGAAGGTTAAGCTCTTTTGACAGGGTGCAGGCAAAGGCCTGGTCGCTGTCGGCGCTGTCCCTTAAGCCATGGTGCACATGTATGCAAACAAGGGCAAAGCCCTCTTCCCTGGCAAGGGCCTCCATTAAAAGCAGCAAGGCGCAAGAATCCGCCCCGCCTGATAAGGCAATGCCCACACGCCGGGGGCGGCCAATTTCCTGATAGGAGGCACGAAGCCCTTGCATTAGCTTTTCTTTGGTATGCATGCCTTATTCTACCTAAAACAAAGCATGGATTCAAGCAAACATTGAGGGTGAATTTTGGTCTCCTGAAAACCATTTTTCTTTTAAATATGCATTGTTTTTATCCTGTATTTTTAAGACCTTTTTTGCAAATCCGTTGATTTATATAGCTTTTTGAGTGGAATAATTTTTCAAATATTTGTGTTTTTATACTTGACAACCGGGGTTTTTGTCGTATAATAATGCACATCACCGTAACCGGTTGATAGAAAAGGAGAAAGAAATTATGAAAAAATTACTCGCTTTAGTCCTTTGCGCAATGCTGGCGCTGGGCACTATCGCCGCAATCGGCGAAACCTCCGACCTTGAAAAAATCAAGGCCAATTTAGAAACCGTTGTCCCCGGCAAGCTGACGGTGGCCACCAGCCCCGACTTTGCTCCCTATGAGTTCTACGCCATCGGCGCGGACGGAACCCCCACCATGGCCGGCTTTGACCTGGCCCTTGCCCAGTACATAGCCGATTACCTGGGGCTTGAACTGGATATTATCCCCATGGACTTTGACGGCGTGTTGGCAGAACTTGCTTCCGGCAACGTGGACCTTGGCTTTGCGGGCCTGTCCCCCACCGAAAAACGCAAAGAAGTCATGGACTTTTCAGAGATTTACTACTATGGCGGCCAGTCCTTTGTGTGCGTCCAGGGGCAGGAAGAAAAGTTCCCCACCTTTGAAGCCGCCAATGACCCCGCTTTCTCTATCGGCGCCCAGAACGCGTCCATCCAGCAGGAATTGGCCACAACGCACACCCCCGACGCAAACATCGTGGTGCTGCAAAAGGTTACCGACATTATCGCCGAGCTCCTTGGCGGCAAATTGGATGGCGCCTTCATCGAACACGCGGTCGCGGCCAACTACCAGGTCAACTACCCCGAGCTGGTCCTCCTGTATGATGTGCCTTACGAATCGGAAGGTTCTGCCGTAGGCGTCAAAAAAGGCAGCGAGAACTTATTGGCAGGCGTAAACCTTGCCATTAACCAGGCCCTTTCCGACGGTTCCATGGATAAGTTTGTGGCCGAAGCCAACGAACTGTCCACCGGCGAAACCTACGAAGGCTTGCTGGAAAACAAGTAAGAACTTTTGCACGGCCTCTCCTTCCAAATAACGGAAGGAGAGGCCCAAAACACGGAGGAATCATATGCTAACCGGCAAAGGATTTGAAAACACTTTTAGATACATGCAGCTCTTTTGGAGAGGGACTGCCACCACCGTCGCCCTTTCGGTCCTGACGGTTCTTTTTGGCTTTATTCTGGCCCTGTTCCTGGCTGCACTCAGGCTGTCTAAAAACAGGCCCCTCAAGTGGCTGGCCACTGGCTATGTTGAGCTTTTCAGAGCCACCCCCATGGTGGTGCAGGTGTTCTTCATCTACCATGTGGTGTTTGCGGGCGTGAAGGTCGCCCCCTACTATAAGCTCTTTGGCTTTATCGCCTTTGACCGGTTTTTTCCTGCCGTGGTGGCATTGGCGCTTAATTCCGGCGCGTATTTGAGCGAAATCATCCGCTCGGGCATTCAGTCCATTGACAAGGGACAGACCGAGGCTGCCCGCTCCATGGGCCTGTCGTCCTGGCAGACCATGCAGTATGTTATTCTGCCGCAAGCCATTAAAAACATCCTTCCCGCCATCGCCAACGAGTTTGTTACCATCATCAAGGAGTCAGCCATTTGTTACACGATTGGCGTGCAGGATATCATGTCGGCGGTCAACTCGGTGAAGGGCGCTACCTTCCGAATCGGCGAACCTCTGGTGATCGCCACCGCCCTTTATTTCTGCCTTACCTACCCCACCAGCAAGGTGATTGCCTATTTTGAAAGGAAGATGAGCCATGACGACCAGCAAAGCAAAAAATGAAGCCCTCATTCAGGTGCGAGACCTTGAAAAGCACTTTGGCCTGGGCGGCGACATCAAGGCGCTCAACGGCATATCCATCGATATTTATCAAGGCGACGTGACGGTCATTGTCGGTCCCTCGGGTTCAGGTAAATCCACCTTCCTTCGCTCGCTCAATCTCCTGGAAGAACCCACAAGCGGTTCCATTATTTTTGAAGGGGTGGATATCACCCAGAAAAAGGACGCTTCGGGCAAACCCTTCAATCTGGATGTTCACCGGCAGAAAATGGGCATGGTGTTTCAGCACTTTAACCTGTTTCCGCATTTGAGCGTCATGGGCAACATGACCCTGGCGCCCATTAAAGTAAAGAAGATGGAGCAAAGCGAAGCCGAAAAGAAGGCCATGGGCTTGCTTGAAAGGGTGGGCCTTGCAAGCAGGGCGGGCGCCTTTCCCTCCCAGCTTTCGGGCGGGCAAAAGCAGCGTATCGCCATCGTGCGCGCGCTGATGATGGATCCCAACGTCATGCTCTTTGACGAACCCACCAGCGCCCTTGACCCCGAAATGGTGGGCGAGGTGCTGGAAGTTATGAAAGAGCTGGCCTATGGCGGCATGACCATGGTGGTGGTAACGCACGAAATGGGCTTTGCCCGCGAAGTAGGCAGCCGTGTCATTTTTATGGATGACGGCAAAGTCCTGGAAGACGGAACCCCTAAAGCCATTTTTGACAGTCCCCAACACCCAAGACTCAAAGACTTTTTAGGAAAGGTGCTCATATGAAAGAGAAAATTAAAAAGGCGCATGCTTGCATTGACCAAAAGGCGGAAAAGCTGGTCGAAGTCAGCCATAAGGTCTGGGGTTATGCCGAGCTTAGCTTAAAAGAGTTTCAGTCGGCCAAAGTATTGATGGATGCCCTCAAAGAAGAAGGCTTTACCGTGAAAAGCAACCTCTGCGGCATGGAAACGGCCTTCCTTGGCTCCTATGGTTCCGGCCGCCCCATCATCGGTATTTTGGGCGAGTTTGACGCCCTGGCGGGCATTTCCCAAAAAGCGGCCACCGCCCAAAAAGAGCCCCTGGTTCCGGGTGGAAACGGCCACGGCTGCGGACACAATATGCTGGGTGCCGGCTCCCTTGGCGCCGCCATCGCCGTCAAAGAGTACCTCAAAAGCACCGGCAAGGAAGGCACCGTGATTTACTACGGCTGCCCTGGCGAAGAAAGCGCGGGCTCCAAGTCCTATTTCGCAAGGGACAAGGTCTGGGAAAACCTGGACGCCGCCCTCACCTGGCACTCATCCAGCGTGAATGAAGTGCAGGGCTGGTCCAGCCTTTCCTGCATTCAGTACAGTTATACCTTCTACGGCACCTCCGCCCACGCGGCGGCCAACCCCGAAAATGGGCGCAGCGCCCTTGACGCGGTGGAATTGATGAACATCGGCGTTCAGTTTTTAAGAGAGCATATGCCTTCTACCGCGCGCATTCACTACGCCATTACCGATACCGGCGGCGTAAGCCCCAACGTGGTGCAGCCGCAGGCAACGGTTATTTATATGGTGCGCGACCACCAGGTAGATCAGGCGCTGGAGCTTCAAAAGCGGGTAGACGATATCGCTAAAGGCGCAGCTCTCATGACGGGCACCAAGCTTTCCATTAATTTTAAGGACGCGCTGTCAAACACCGTGTTAAACGACAGCCTGTCCAAGGTGATGAACGATTGCCTGCAAGACCTTGAGCCTATCCAGTATACTGAGGAGGAGACAGACTTTGCCAAAGCCCTCATCGCCTCCCTTGAGCACCCGCCAACAGGCGTGCCGGGTACGCTGTCCAAATTTGTTCCCGAAATGAAAAAATGGGTGGAAGAGGTATCGGACGGCGGAAAAATGCCGCTGAATACTTTCAACATGCCCTATCAGCAAATCAACTACGTGATGCCCGGCTCCACCGACGTGGGCGACGTATCCTGGCAAACACCCACCGCCCAGGCCAACATCGTCTGCTATCCGTCGCACACGCCGGGGCATTCCTGGCAGATCGTATCCTGCGGCGCCTCATCCATTGGCGATAAGGGTATGATTCAGGCGGCAAAGCTGCTGGCTTCCACCGCCATTACGCTGTTTGAAAAGCCCGAGCTTTTAGAAAAAGCCAAAAAAGAGTTTGACGAGACCTTAAAAGGCAAGTACGTCTGTCCCGTACCGGCGGACGCCAAGCCCACGGCGCTTGCGTAAAGCTGACAAAAGCGGTCAGGAAGCTCTTTTCCCTGACCGCTTTTTGTTTGCCTAAAATTGTCTTAGTTTTTCCTACCCAATATCATTTGAATGACCACCGCATAGATACCAAAGCATATCCCCGCCACCGGCCAAATAATCCATGACTTTTGCCAGTTTTGCGTGCTGAAGGAATAGGCAAGGAAAAGGGCAGTAACTGCCAGCCAGTAAACGCCATAAAAGGAGTCCGCCTTTTTACTCACCCGCTTTTTTTCCGGAGTGTAGTCTTCTTCCTGCAAGAGTTGTTGGAAACTTCCCCAAATAATGCCGCTTGATACAAACAGGTAATAGGCAAAAGCGATAATCGTCAGCCCAAAGGCTACAAAGAAAACCTCTTTGAGCTGAAGCAAACTTCCAAGCAGCTCAACCGAAACAAAAGAAATGGCGCCCAGGATGCACAGCACAACGCCCACGGCGATGTTTCTGGTATGCGTTTGGGCATAGCGGTTTTTCCTTTCCCGAACCATCCCGTCAACCCCGTAGGCCGTTTCAAAGGCAGTGTTTTGCATCCATTCATAAGGCTTGGTTTTTTGTCCCTGCACAATAAACAAGGCAACGGCACAGGCCGCTAAAAGCAGCCCAATGATAACGCCTATACTTGCGTATACTGTGTTTTCAAAAAGCCCTCCAAACAGCGTCATGACAGCGCCCGCAAGCACACACAGCATCACACCAAAGCCTATCGGGCGGCTAATCTGGAGCTTCAGCTCCATCATTTCGTTTGCCTCTTCCATAGACACTTTGCGAAGGCTGGTGTCATCGGTATCGGCGTGTACTTCGGAATCGGTCAGTTCGAGTTCGTCTTTCATCAATACATCGGTTGAGACGCCAAAGAGCGTACTCATGGCTAAGATGCGGTCAAGGTCGGGGGTGGACTGCGCTCCCTCCCACTTGGAAATGGCCTGCCTTGAGACCTGCAGTTTGGATGCCAGCTCTTCCTGAGACCAGCCGTTCTTTTTGCGCAGTAGGATAATTTTGTCTGCTAAAATCATGTTCGTTACCTCCTGGTTTTTTGGTAAAGCCTGGTGGCTTTTTCTGGCTTTATTGTACGGAACTCTGCGCTTTACATACCACCAATCGGACCTTGAACCTTGTCAACCAGCGGTTGCATCTCTTATATTTCTTGAGCTTTGAGGCTTGCATTTTGGATAATATACAATTTGCCCGCCTATGGAGCATTTTCGGGCGAGCAAAATTGAATCTTAAAATCAAGCTGTTATTTCTGACTTTCTCCCAATTTCAGCAGCTCATCTTGTGAGAGAATGGGAATGCCTAAGTCTTTGGCCTTTTGATATTTGGAGCCAGGCTCGGCACCGAGGACTAAATAGCTGGTCTTTTTGCTGACCGATGAAGACACCGTACCGCCTCTTTCCTGGATAAAAGCTTCGGCTTCTTTTCTGCCCATATCAGGCAGGGTGCCGGTAATAACAAAAGAGAGCCCCGAAAAAGGCTGCGCTTTTTCTTCTGATTGCCAGGAAGGCTTGACGCCCACCTCTATCAGCCTGTCCACCAAAGCGCTTGTCACGGGATCGGCAAAAAAGCCAACGATAGCGTCCGCGGTGATGGGCCCTACATCGTCTATCTGCGTTAGTTCTTCAGCCGTGGCCTTGCGCAAAGCGTCCACAGAGCCAAAGTGCGAAGCAAGGGATCGGGCGCCCGCCCTGCCGATGCCGGGAATGCCTAGGGAAAAAAGGAAGGCATCCAAAGAGCATTGCTTACTTTTTTCAATTTCCGTCACAAGGTTCTGCGCCCTTTTTTGCTTAAAGCCGGGCAGGGTAAGCAGCTGCTCCATGGTCAGGCTGTAGAGCTCATCCGCCTCTTTGATATCAAAGTGCTTGATTAAAAGTTCGGCGGTCTTTTCGGAAAAGGCCTCAATGTCCATGGCGTTTCGGGAAGCGAAGTGGGACAGCCTGCCTTCGATTTGCTTGGGGCAGAAACGATTGGGGCAAAAGAGGTTGGGGCCAATTAAATCCAAAGTTGAACCGCAAACGGGGCAATGGTCGGGCGCCTTGATAGGCTTTGTCTCCATGCCGTCCTTCACAACACCGGTAATTTCAGGGATCACATCGTTTGAGCGGCGGATATAGACCGTCGCGCCAAGGGCAAGGCCTTTTCGCTGAATGTCTTCCATGTTATTAAGCGTTGCCTTTTGCACGGTTACGCCTTCAAAATCTACGGGTTCAACGTGGGCAAGGGGCGTGACCCTGCCCGTCCTCCCCACCTCCCAGGTGACGCGTTTTAAGGTGGTGGTAGTTTCTTCGGCTTCAAACTTGTAAGCCACCGCCCATCTGGGGAACTTGTCGGTATAGCCAAGGGCTTCTCTAAAACGCATGTCGCTTACCTTGATGACAGCCCCGTCCAGCATAAAGTCGAGGTTGGGGCGGGCGTCTTCCACTTCCTGAACAAAGGCTAAAAGCTCCTCTATCGTCAGGCCTTCTTTGTGGAAAGGGCTGACCGGAAAGCCGTTTTCTTTTAAGAAATTGAGTTCACCTATCTGGTCCTGATAAGGAGGATTGTCGATGGTATTGATACCATATAGATAAATGGACAATTTACGGGAAGCCGTCACCTTGGGGTCAAGGTTGCGAAGGGCTCCGGCGGCGGCGTTTCTGGCGTTTTTTAATTTTTCCTTGGCGTTTTTATTGTATTCTTCCAGCACCGACAGGCGCATGATGCCTTCGCCGAACACTTCCAGCCTGCCCTTGTAAGGGATGGACAAGGGAATGGACTTGATGGTCTTAGCCTGTTCAAGCACGCCTTCGCCCACCTCTCCGTTGCCCCGGGTTGCCGCCTGCACCAGAATACCGTCCTGATAGGTCAGGCACAGGGACAGGCCGTCTAATTTATACTCAACGCCAAAAAAGCAGGGCTGTTCATAGCCTGCTTTTTGGATATTCTCTTTGGTGCGGTGAAGCCAAGTGCTAAATTCTTCCCTTGACTGTACCTTATCAAGGGACCACAGGCGGTTAAGATGCCTGTGCGGCGTAAAGCCGGGGAGGATATCGCCCCCTACCCTTTGGGTGGGCGAATCGGGCAAAATAATGCCCGTTTCCTTTTCCAGCCTAACCAGCTGGTCGTAAAGCGCGTCCCATTCCCTGTCGGAAATGAGAGGCTTATCGTATACATAATACGCCGTCGCCGTTTCGTTGAGGCGATCGACCAATTGCTGCATATTCATGGCTATTTTTCAATCTTGGCAATGGGCGCGATGGATAGGGCAAACTGTTTTTCGCCATAGGCAGTAAAAGCAATGCTGATGCGGGCCTCGGCTCCCGTTCCGGTGACTTCCTTGACGGTGCCTTCGCCAAACTTTTTGTGCAGCACCCGGTCCCCCGCGTTAAAAACCTTGGGCGGCTGCTTGGCTTTTTTGGCGATTGAAGGGATGATGCCCTTAAACACACCGGGAATATCCTGGGGCGCGGGCATGAATTGGCCCATGCCGGGTGCGCCAAAGGAAGTGCGCGGCTGCTTGCGGGGACGCGGCTTTTCAAAGACAATCTTGTTGACCTCTTCGCCGAAATGTTTGCGCTTTTGTTCACCCCATCTGTCGTTGATCAATTCTTCGGGAATTTCATCAATAAAGCGGCTGGGCGCGTTGTAGCTGGTCTGGTTATACAGAGTACGCCTTTTGGCGTGAGAGATGAACAGGTTCTTTCTTGCGCGCGTCATACCCACGTAGCACAGGCGGCGTTCTTCTTCAAGGCGCCCTTCTTCCTGAACGGAGCGGTAACTTGGGAACACACCTTCTTCAAGGCCCATCAAAAACACGCTGTTAAATTCCAGCCCCTTGGCCGAGTGCATGGTCATGAGGGTGACATAGTCCTGCCCCAGGTCGTGCATGTCAAGGTCGGTGACCAGGGCCACGTTTTCAAGGAAAGCGGATAAGGACTTGTCTTCCGATGCTTCCTCAAAGTCTTTAGCGGCCGATACAAACTCCAGCAGGTTTTCTTTGCGGGTTTGCATCTCTTCGTCCAGGGATTTTTCGTATTCCTCCAGCATGGTGCTTTTTTCAAGAACCAGCTGCACAAAATCAGACAGCGGCATGGTATCGGCAGCTTCCACCAACTCCCGCATCATCTCGGCAAAATTGGTCACACATTTTTTGGGACGGGATGCCAGTTCCTCAGGCACATTGAGCACGGTTTCATACATACTCTGCCCTTTTTCAAAGGCGTTGCGCTCAAGGACAGCCACCGTCGCGTCGCCGATAGAGCGCTTGGGCACGTTGATGATGCGCTTTAAGGCCACATCGTCCTTGGGATTGACAATCAGGCGCAGGTAGCTGAGGACATCCCTGATTTCTTTGCGGTCATAAAAGCGGGTGCCGCCAAAAATACGGTAAGGGATGCCTGCCTGCATGAGCATTTCTTCCAGCACGCGGCTTTGGGCGTGGGTACGGTATAAAATGGCGATCTGTTGGTAGGGTTCTTCGCGCTTGTGCAAAATACGGATACGCTCGCATACCCAGGCGCCTTCTTCCCTCTCGTCAATGGCTTCAAAAAAGTGGATGAGGTCGCCTTCTTCATCGTCGGTCCACAGGACCTTTTCCATGCGGCCGGTGTTGTTTTGGATCACGTTGTTGGCCGCCTCCAAAATGGTCTTGGTAGAGCGGTAGTTCTGTTCCAGCTTAATCACGGTGGCATCGGGGAAATCCTTTTGAAATTCAAGGATGTTGCGGATGTCCGCACCGCGCCAGCCGTAGATGGATTGGTCATCGTCACCCACCACGCACAGGTTGCGGCTATTGCCGCTGATGAGGCGCACCAGGGAATACTGGGCAAAGTTGGTGTCCTGGTATTCGTCCACATGCACATATTCAAAGCGGCGGCGATAGTTTTCAAGCACTTCGGGGTGCTGGGTAAACAATTGCAGGGTAAAGGAAATAATATCGTCAAAATCAAGAGCGTTTGACTCTTTCAGCCTCTGGTTGTAGGCCGTAAAAACATCGTGAATCTTTTGGCTGCGGTAGTCTCTTGAAGATTCCCCGAACCAATCGTCGGGCAAAAGCAGGCGGTTTTTGGCATCGGAAATAATGCCCCGCATCTGCCGGATGGGCAGCTGCTTTTCATCGACGTTGAGGTTTTTATAAACATCCTTTAAGACCTTTGACTGGTCGTCCTCGTCGTAGATGACAAAGGAGCGGGTGAAACCGTCTATCCTCTCGATGTCCCGGCGCAAAATGCGCACGCATACCGAGTGGAAGGTGCCCACCCAAATATCTTTGGCCATATCGCCCACCAATTTTTCCACCCGACCCTGCATTTCTTTGGCGGCCTTATTGGTAAAGGTGAGCGCCAAAATGCTCCAGGGCTTGACGCCCTTAGAAATCAGGTTGGCGATGCGATAGGTCATGGTGCGGGTTTTGCCGCTGCCGGCGCCCGCTATAATCAGCAGTGGTCCCTGAAGGGTTTCCGCCGCTTTCTTTTGCATGGGATTGAGCTGTGCTAAATTCATCTTACTCCTCAAATACGTTCGAATTAACTTCCCGCCTATATTATAGCAGGTTTTAGCTGTTTTGGCTAATAAAACAGCGCTCAAGAGCTTCGAGCGCTGCCAATTGACTCAATATCTGAAATTGTTTTTTGTCTTCAGTCCAGTTTGATTGGCATGTCGGTGGAGGCAAAGGGGTTGTCGCCAAGGTAGGCGCTCAGCAGCTGCCTTTCTTCTCCCTGGTCGGGCATCTTGGGCACATAATAGTGGGGCGGCACGTGGCTATAGTCCAGCACCAGGGCGCCGCGCACCGTGAAAATGGGTAAAACCAGCGTCTGGATGCCCGCATGCTCGCGCAAAAAGTTGTTGATCACTTCGCCGTTCATGCCAAAATGCATGGGAATCAGCACCTTGGGAAGCTTCCTGCGCATGAAGCGGTTGACGCCCTCATCATAAAAGCCGCCCTGCCTTGGGTCTACGGTAAACATGGCAAGGTCCACGCCCGAAGGCTGATAATCAAGCAGCTTGTTAAATTCTTCCTCAATTTCCATCACGGTGCGGGCGTCGTTTTCATCCCGCCAGTGCCAGAGGTTCAATTCTCCCGCGTGGTAGATATTCAAATCGTTTACTTTCGCGTTAAAAGCCACCCCGTCGTCTACCGAGGGGTAGGCTGTTATTTCCGTGTCTAAAAGCGTGATGGACTGCCCCGGGCTTAAAAAGTGCACGTTTTCTTTTTCGGGAATGAAATTTTTAAGCGAAGGGGCCGCCACAAAGTCTACCGGCAGGTAGCTTGGCCACAAAAAGGCCTCGGTATCCATATGCTCAACCGAGGGAGCAGGGATAAAAACAATGATGTGGCGAAAGCCCGCCATATCCGCCGGGCTGATCCAGGCTTCCCTGTCCTGCTCATCCACCCTGGTATAGCTAAACAGGAGCAGGGTTTTATCCACGCTCACCGCAAAGCAGGAGCGAAAAAAGTAAGTCACGTTGACCATCTGTTGAGGCATTGACTATCTCCCTTCAAACAGTTCGGTGATGATTCGCCCATCGGCACCGGGAAGCGACAAGCCGCAAGCGGCCGCCATGGTGGGCGCAAGGTCTACCAGGTTGCAATTGTCAAGGCGCGCGTTGCGCTTGACGCCCGGACCGGACAGCCAAAACAGCGTCTTGGCTTCGGGCCAGTGTGCGGCAAAACCATGGTTGGCTTTGTGTGGCTCGGAAAATTCATCGTCGATAAATTCAACACCGCGCACCGCGTCCACCGCCAGGGGAATGGAGGGATGGGCCCGCAAACTATCCAAGGCCGCGCGGTCCAGCACCCTTTCAATGAACAGCTTTTCTTTATGATTTTCAAGGTAGTCAAACACCTGGCTACGCACATCCCTCGCGCAATGGATGTAAGCGCCGCAGCCCAGGGACTGGGCAACACAAGGAACGCCGGCATCCCGCAGGAAGGCATTTAAGTTGACGGTCTTTTGAACATCAGCCTGCCCATGATCACTGACCACTGCGATAACGGTATCTTTGATTGCGTCCCTGTCTTCCAGGATAAAAAGCAGCTGACCTACCAGCTTATCAAGGTTGACAAGGGCGCTCTTGGCTTCCGGGCTATTGACACCGTGCTTATGGCGCATGGCGTCCACCGACACCAGGTGCAAGAAGATCATGTCGGGCATTCGCTTTGCCATGCGGCGGCGGGAGGGCTGCACGCCCCGTTTGCGCCACATAGCGGACTTGGGGCTGTATTCCCGCATCAAAAGCTGCTGGCAAAGCAGAGTGGCGTAGTTGTCCAAATGCGGCTGCTGGGTGGACACCCGCTGCCTTCCAATGAGCAGCTCGTTTTTTAAAATCCACCCGACGCTACCGTACTTGAGTATCTTAAGCGCCTGGTTTTCGCCGGGGAAGGCCATCACTTCAGGAAAATTGTAGGGGATGGTCCGGTCTTTTCCGGTGGTTGGCCAGAGGATGGCCGCTGTACTGCGCCCAGCCTTTGCGCCCTGGGACAAAAGGCTAGGCACCTTGATATCCCTTGACTCCCAGTACCAGGGGCGAACGTTGGATGGCGTGTTCGCCTGAAACTTATGGTTGTGGATAACGCCGTGCCTGTCGGGATAGCAGCCCGTCAGCAGGCTTGCGTGGATGGGATAGGTTAGGGTCGGGTAAACAGTCTGTACATTACTGCAAAAAACGCCTTGATACGCGAGCGCACCAAGGTGTGGTAAGGATAGCAGGGACTCCGCATCGGCCTGATAACAGGCATCAAGGCTGATACATAGAAGGCGCATGTTATTTCCTCCAGCCGAATTTCTTGGCAAGCCAGGGAACGCCAAAAATAAAACTAAGCGGAGCGCAGCCGCAGCAGCTATTGTCCCGCCCCCGGCTCCTATACAGCAGGCGATACAGGGCATAGCCGATAATGGCCCAGGCGGTGGCAGAAAGCCTGATGCCGTTTAGGCTGCTGGACACATAGATGCCGTCTTGCCGGTATTGGTTGTAGACGTTAACACTCAGCTTTTCCAGTGGCCTTTGCCCTAAAAAGGAGGCCACCTTGCCGGAAAAGCTTTCTTCAAGGTCTTTGTTATAGCGATTAACTTTGGCGTTGTGAGCTTCCACTTCCTGCGGGCCTGCGCCTTTTTCTATCAGCTCCTCGCTTTGGCGAAGCAATTTCTTGGCCCGCCCGTCATAGTGGCGGCCTGCGCCAATCATAATGGAGGCGGCAACCAATAGCACCATCAGGATAAAGGCCAGAGCAGCCGTTGTTTTATTTTCCATCTCAGCCGTTAATTAAGCGATTTTTCAGCTCGGTTTCCATCTGGAAGAGGGTCTTTTCAGCCTCAATGCGCTTCTGGCGGCCTTCGGACTGAATGCGCACCACTTCGTTCATGGTATCGATTAAAGACTGGTTGGTCTGCACCAGTGTCTGGATGTCGATGATGCTGCGCTCCGATTCTTTGGCCGTTTCCACGGTGCCCATTTTGAGCTTCTCGGCATTCTTTTTTAAGAGTTCGTTGGTCATGTCGGTCACAGCCCGCTGGGCCTTGACAGCTTCCTGGGTGTGCTGCAAGCCAAGGGCAAGCACCATCTGGTTTTTCCAAAGGGGCAGGGTATTGACCAAGGTGGACTGAATGCGCTCGATAAGCAGAGAGTCGTTGTTTTGCAAAAGTCTGATTTGCGGCGCCATCTGCAGGCTGATTTGGCGGGTTAACTTTAAGTCATGCAGCTTCTTTTCAAAGCGGTCAAGGGAGGCGGCAAGGTCGGCCGCTTCGCGGGCTTCCATTGCGTCTTCGGACTTGGCGGCCTTTTCCTGCAGCTCTTTCAAGATGGTTTCACGCACCACTTTCAGCCGCTCTTCGCCGGCAACGATGTACATGGTCAGCTCTTTAAAATACTGCAGGTTGGCGTCGTACAGATGGTCTAGCATGGATACGTCTTTTAACAGCTGCACCTGGTGGCTTTCCAGGGCCTCAGCAATCTTTTCGACATTGCCGGACACATCGTCAAACTTGGCCCTTAATTGGTCAATGTGTTTGGCAGGGTTTGAAAACCAGGCGCGGATGCCTTTGGGTTTTTCTGCCGAGTCTTCAAAGTTGCGAAGTTCGCCCACCAGATTGGTCAACATGTCGCCCACATCGCCCGCGTCCTTGGTTTTGACAGAGTTAAGGATGGAGTCGGCAAAGTCGGATACCTTTTTTTGGGCGTCGGCGCCGTACATCATCACATGGTTGGCATTGCCAAGGTCAATTTTTTCAGAAAACTCGTGAACGGCCTTGAGCTCTTCTTCGCTCAGACCCGAAGTAAATTGCCTTGCAATGGCCTGCTCGGCTTCGGGCGCGATGGGCGCGTGCTTGACGGCTTCCTGGGTAGCCTGTTCAATCTCTTCCACGGTTTTTTCAAGGGCTTGCTTGTCAAAGGTGGCGGAGTCCAGGCTTAAAGTCGGTACCTGTTGAGTGGCGTTTGCGTTAGTGTTGGCGTCTTGCGTCATGAAATTATTCCTCCTTGAATTGTTGGGCAGCGGCTCCTGTTTGGCTAATGCCTTGCCCGGTTAAACTATCTTGTTTGAGCATGGTTTCCAGCACTTGGATGTCGGTGGAAATATCCAGCATATCGTCTTTTCTCAGTTGCTCTAGTTGCTTATGAAAGGCGCCCACCACCACGTCGGTCGCGTCCTGGATTTTTTTGCGCATTTCGTTTGCTTCCTGGGTGTTCAGCTGCTGCTCGTCCATCTTGCGGTAGGCAGCCAACATCTTAAGCGTCGTGGGCAGATAGTAGTTCATAAACCTGCGGATTTGCGGCGCTTTTTTGGGCTGCTCCACCACTACGCGGAAAATGCGCTGGGCAATTTTTTCAATTTCATCCATGGATTTGGAAAGGGCGGGATCGTCAATCCTCAAGTTTTCCTGGCGAATTTGCTCCACCATCGCCTGGCCTTTTTCCACCATCTGGTCAACGGTGGAATCGCCCGTTTTGGGCAGAGGCTTTTGGCTGGGCGCCTGCTGGCTTGTATCAAGGCCCGAACCCATGACGTAGCCAAAATAAGCCGCCACGCCCGAAAGACCAAACATGACCAAGTACTGCCAAGCGGTGTGTAAGCTGAAAATCGATGAATATAAGAGGCTGCTTAGTCCAAAGACTATGCAAGCCGTTGTAAACCCTTTCAGTGGGGATTTGTTTTGGCTGTACTTTTTTGCCATTTTCATCCTCCTTTACTTTGCATATTATATCACAAATAAAAGCTCACATACAAAAAATTCCCCACTCCGTTTGGGAGGGGGAATTTCGCAATGCTTCTCTTATTACAGCAGGGTTACTCCCTCCACCCTTAGACAGGGGAAAAGTTCGCCCATGTCGTAGCACAGGTCAAATACGCCCGTCAGCTGTATCTGCGCATCGGTCTGCGGTATGGGAAAGGTGACAGAGCGGGAGCTGGTTGTAAATTCGATACCCAGCTCGCAGCAGGCCGCCTGATCATAGATAACGATAAAATGATAGGCAGTATTGCCTTGCCCATCAATCGCCGGGCGATAGACACCGTTCATGCGCACAGTTTTTCCCACATAGGTTTCAGGATACATGAGCATGTGCGTCAATTGCCCATAGGCCATGGTGGCGGACAGGCGGCTTAAATCCCAGTCAATCAGGGGGCTGATGGTAATGGGCGCTATTTCCCGATAGTCGGTGGCGCTTAAATCCAGAGCGCTCGCGGGCGCCGGCGGATGGGTGGGGGTGTTTTTGTTCAGCGCCTCCAGGGCTGCCTGAAATTCGGGCGACATGGTCTGCATGGCCAGCTCTTCTTCAAGGGTTAAGGTGGCGGTGGGAGAGGGCGTGTCAGCCTTGTCGCCGCAAGATGTCAGCACGAAAAGGCTTATAACAACTAAAATCAACAGCAACGCTTTTTTCATCAGGCTGTCCGTCCTTTCTTCTTGATAAAGCCCATCAGGCTAAAGAGGAAAAAGCCCGCCATGTCCGCCGCGACGATGGTTGCGCCCACGGGCGTTCCTGCTAAAATAGATACTATTAGGCCAAGCAAGGCGGCGGTAACACCGAAAACAGCCGAGCAGACAACCACCTTTTTAAACGAGTGGAACACCTGCATGCTGGAAAGCGCCGGAAATACAAGCAGGGCGGAAATAAGCAGGGAGCCCACCAAGTTCATCGCAAGGGAAATGACGGTTGCTACCACCACCGCCATGCCCAATTGGTAAAGACCCGTTTTCATGCCCGTAGCCCTTGCGAAGTCTTCATCAAAAGTGATGCTGAAAATCCGGTGATAAAAGACCACAAACAAAATAACCACCACCGCCGACAAAATCACGCTTAACCACACTTCTTCCCTGGTTAAAGTTAAGATACTGGTGGAGCCAAAGAGCGTTGTGCACACATCGCCCGACACGTTGCCCCCTTTGGGCGGAAAAAGGTTAAACAGCATATAGCCTACCGCAAGGGAGCCGACCGACAGCATGGCAAGGGCAGCATCGCCCTGGATTTTAGCCTTGCTCCCGCCGTAGAGGATGAGGATGGATACCAAAATGGTGACCGGCAAAACCAAAAGGAGGTTGTCGCTTAGGTTCAGCACCGTCGCCACCGCTATCGCCCCAAAGGCTACGTGGCTGAGACCGTCGCCAATGTAGCTTAGGCGCTTTAACACCAGCACCACGCCAAGCAGGGATGAACAAAGGGCAATCAATAGGCCGACGATCAAAGCGTATTGCACAAAAGGGTAGCTTAGGTAGCTAATGAGCGTATCAAGCATGTTCTTCCCTCCCCTTGAAAAACTCCTGGTGATAACCGTTCACACCGCCATAGTACAAAGGTTTTTGCGCAAGGTGCAAAATATTTTTGGAATAGGTAAGCGCTGCCGGAATGTCGTGGGAGATCATAACAATTGCCGTGCCTTCCAGGTTCAGCGACTGAATCACTTCGTACATCTCTTTTGTTACCACAGGGTCAAGCCCCGCCGCCGGTTCATCAAGCAAAAGCACCCTGTCAGCAGCGCAAAGAGCCCGGGCTAATAGCACCCGCTTTTGCTGGCCGCCCGACAGTTCCCGATAGGCACGCTTTTGAAGGGGGAGAATTTCCATGCGGCGCATCTGCTTTTGTACCAGTTCCTTTTCTTTTGTAGAAAAAAACAGCCGGCTTTTTCCAAGGCAGCCGCTTGAAACCACCTCCAACACGGAGGCGGGAAAGTCTTTTTGCTGGGCGGTCTGCTGGGGTACATAGCCAATTTGGTTATGCTTAAGGCCACCCCCCAATGCCACCTTGCCCGAAACGGGAGGCAAAAGCCCCAGCACTGTTTTCATTAAGGTGGATTTTCCCGAGCCGTTTTCCCCGACGATGGTTAAATAATCTCCTTGGCTAACAGAAAAATTGATGTCGGAAGCCACAGGTTTTCCCTCGTAACCGACCGAAAGATTTTGAACGGTTAAAAGTGCCATACAGTCCTTTCTTAAAAGAGCGGAATTGCCGCTTGCCAAAATTTTGGGCAAGCGGCATGATTTTACTTCAAAGCTTGCTTTAATACAAGCAGGTTGTTTTCCATGATACCAAGGTAGCTGACGCCCTTGTCAATCATGTCGCGGTTGACGGTTTGCATGGAATCAAGCACCAGAATGGGACGGCTCGCATCCTTACTCGCGCCCAAAATGGCTTTTGCCACTTGCTGGGTGGAGCCGTCAATGGCGAAAATACAGCTTAATTTTTCCTCATCCATCTTGGTAGCTGAAAAGGCAACAGTTTCAAAACTCGCTTCACTTTCCGCCGAGCAGCCCGAAAAAGCAGCGTAGTAAGTAAGGCCGTAATCGTCCATGAGATACAGGAAAGGGAACCTGTCGCCAAAGAGCAGGGTTTTGTTTTCTGCTCCATCAACAACTGCCTGGTATTCCTTATCCAAAGCGTCCAGCTTTTCTAGATAGCTTTGGGCGTTGGCTTGGATGGTTTCGGCGTCTTCAGGCAAAAGCTGTGCGAGTTCTTCGGCGATTGCCTTTACCAGCATCTTGGCGTTTTTCAGCGACAGCCAGATATGTTCATCCACATGGTGATGGTGGTCATGATCATGTTCGTCGTGACTTTCGCCTTCATGCTCGTGGTCGTGATTGTCATGGCTTTCGTATTCGTGTTCATGGTCATGGTCGTCGTGGTCATGATGATGGTCGTGTTCTTCCATGCCTTCCACATGCTCGGCTTCCTTAGCCAGTTCGCCCAGCGCTTCCATCAGGTTAAGCGCGCGCTGGTCTTTGTTCTTGGCTTCCTTCACGGCATCTTCCGCCCATGAATCGCTTGGGCCGCCCAAGTAAATGAACAAGTCCGCCTTGGACAGCTTGACAAAATCTTCTACCGCCGGCTGGAAGTTGTGTAGGTCGATGCCCGAATCCACAAGCAGGCTGAGGGATACCTTGCTTTCCGCCTCGCCTAAGATGTTTTTCACCCAATCGTACATGGGGAAAATGGTGGTAACCACCTCGACTTTTTCTTCCTTGGCAAAGCCGGTTACAGAAAATACCATGCAAAGCGCCATCAAAAGCGCCAAAAATTTACGTTTCATTGTTTATTCTCCTTTTGTTTCAATTGATTTAGCTAAACAGCCTATCTCAATTGAGCATTTTTACCTTCAAGGAGATGGGCGTTTCCTTTTGGCACACCCGTTTCATGCCGCAAATCAGACTAATTTGAACGGAATATTTTCGCCAAAACAAAAACAGAGGAAAGGCAAATCCCAGAGCCAAAACCACCCGCCGCACCATCGCGCACACGGGACAGTGGCCATGCGAATGATCGTGCAGGTGTAAGTGAGCCGCCGTGCATACAAACAGCAGGGACAGGATAAGCGCAAGCATCAGCGCGACAACACGGCGCCTACTCATTCAAGGCCCCTTCCATGCAGCTTTTGCACCGCCCGACGATAATGGTTTCTTCGATGTCCAGAAAAAAATCCGCCGCTTCCACCGTGCTTTTCAGCAACCTGGAGCTTGCGGCATCCAAGTGTATCAGCTTCTGGCAGCCTGTGCATTTCAGATGCAGGTGATTTGAACAATCGGGCAAAACCCAGCGAAACCTTACTTGTCGCTTGCCAGCAACCACCGTGCGCTGCACCAGCCCTTCTTTTACCATCTGCGAAAGTAAGCGATACACCGTACTTTTACCGGGCTTCACAGGGCAATCCTTTTCTTGCGACAGCAAAAAAAGCACCTCGTCACACGATAGAGCCGCTTGGTGCGCATGGCGGCTTAAAAAATCCGCCAAGGCTTTCTTCTGCTGGGTCTGATAGCCGGCCATGCCTCTCCTTTTAAATTGAGAATCGTTCTCAATTTGAGGGCATGATAGCATAGAGTGCGGGGAAATGCAAGGGGGGATGGTATTGTTAAAATTTACAGTTAAAATATAGCATCTACAAATTATTCAATTGTCATCACTAGAAATCAGCAAGCTTTTGGTATAATTCGGCAATCTCTTGATTGCCAGCATATTGCTGGCTAAAGGCTTTGAGTTTGGCAAGCGTTTTCTGCCTTTCAGCTGCGTCCTGCTTTTTAGAAAAGTTGAAAAGCACCTTGGCATACGCTAAAGCGATCTCTTGATTCCCTGCGTATTTCTCGCTGAGAGTTTTCAGTTCGGCAAGCGTTTTCCGCCCTTCTACTGCGTCCTGCCTATTAGAGAGGTCGACAAGCCCATTGGCATGCCTTTAAATTCTTATTTGGTTGTTAGCGTATTGATTGTTTAATGCTTTCGGTTCGGTAATCGTTTGCTGCGTTTCAGCTATGTACGAAGGGCGCTTTCCAAGTTTAGGTTTATACTTAACTCTATAAAATGTCATTAACAATTTCTTGAACTCATCTTCGTATGAATTTGCGTCACGCAAATTAATTGCTAATTTTCCGTCCAAATATAATGGAATTGCGTCAGGAAAACTTCCTTGCCTTAACACCGGAATAAATTTTCTTTCATTGTGCTTATGATAAAGTTCAGCTGATATAATATGGCTTTCATAGCCAACGCCTTTTTTTCGCTCGTCCGCTTTTCTTTTATACTCCTCTGTGCAGATAATGAGAACATAATCGCTTTGAGCAATCTCTGTTTCCATAAAATGCGGCAACCTGTCTCCCAGCTGCGCGTCATACGCATCAATACGAGCATCAATGCCATTTGCAATTAACTTATCGGCCACGTTGAGACGGTAGTATTGATGTCAAGAGTTGTGGGTTTTCTTTTGCTTGTTCAAGAAAAAAATGTTCTGAGTACCTTCATAATTGTCAACCAATA
>CAYFTJ010000026.1:5725-21650 GCA_964346155.1 uncultured Oscillospiraceae bacterium | reverse complement strand
TGGCGGAGAGTTAGGGATTTGAACCCTAGAGACGCTATCAACGCCTACACGATTTCCAGTCGTGCGCCTTCGACCACTCAGCCAACTCTCCTGACGACCAAAAAACTATACCATAAAAAGGCCTTTTTTGTCAAACTTTTTTCAAAGAAAATACCCCGCATTTCTGCGGGGTATGGGGTAAGCGCAATTACTTGATTTCGACGGTGGCGCCGACTTCTTCGAACTGCTTC
This sequence comes from uncultured Oscillospiraceae bacterium, assembly GCA_964346155.1. Taxonomy (GTDB): domain Bacteria; phylum Bacillota; class Clostridia; order Christensenellales; family Aristaeellaceae; genus DTU024. The sequence continues at coordinate 21,420 of CAYFTJ010000026.1, read as the reverse complement.
TTGATCTTTTCGGCTTCTTCCTTGCTGACGCCTTCACGCAGGGGCTTGGGGGCGGACTCGACGAACGCTTTCGCGTCGGCCAGGCCAAGACCGGAGACGACTTCACGCACAGCCTTGATAACCTTGATTTTCTGATCGCCTGCGCTGGCAAGAACGACGTCAAACTCGGTCTTTTCTTCTTCAGCGCCGGCAGCGGGGCCGGCGGCTCCGGCAACCATCACGGGGGCAGCGGCGGATACGCCAAACTTCTCTTCTAATTCTTTGACCAGTTCGGACAGTTCCAGAACGGTCATTTTCTCAATTGCGGAAATAATTTCTTCGCGGTTCATGAATGAATCCTCCATTAATTTTTTTGTTTGTGTAGCCTTTAGGCGGCTTCTTCCTTTTGCTTGCGGATGCTGTCAAGCACATAAACCAGAGAGCGCGGCACGGCGCTAAGGCCAAAGACAAAGCCTGCGATAAGCTCATCTCGGCTGGGCAGTTTGGCAAGGCGCTGAATGTTGGCAACGTCGGTGACTTCGCCGTACAGAACGCCGCCTTTGAAGGTCATCTTCTTGGCGTTTTCCTTATCGCTGATAAATTCGTCGATAATTTTGGCGGGGCTGACCGCGTCGCCAAAGGCAAAGGCCGAAGGTCCGTTGAGCTCTTCTTCAAGGCCTTTGAGACCCAGTTCTTCCAGCGCGCGGCGCACGAGGGTGTTTTTGTACACGATGTACTCAACGCCCGCTTCACGGAACTTGTTACGCAGTTCGGTAATTTTTTCGACCGTGATGCCGGTATAGCTGACCATGACCATGCTTTCGTTGTTTTGGATCTTTTGCTTGATCTCTTCAACTAATTGCTTTTTGATTTCTAGATTGTTTCTCACTACAATTTCACCTGCTTTCCGGCTATAAAGTAGAAACCCCTGCGCTTGGGCGCAAGGGCAACAAAAACATTGCGTATCTTGCACCTCGGCCGGCGGCGATTGCCTTTAAGCGAATGAACGCACCTGCTGTCTTCGGCGTAGGCTTCAAAAGCCGTAAATAATCATATCACAAGCTTTAATCCATTGTCAAGCCTTGCAACAATGAAAAACCTTGCCTATAATGGGAAAAGAAAGTTTGAGGTATTTTTGTGGCTTTTTCGTTGATTTCACTGTCTTCGTCTTCATCGGGCAATTCCACCCTGATTCAGGCGGGGCAGTCCAAAATTTTAGTAGACGCCGGTCTTAGCGGCAAACAGCTGACAAGTTTATTGTGCCAGGTGGGCACAGAGCCCCATGAACTGGATGCCATTTTGGTGACCCATGAACACGTGGACCATGTCAGGGGCGCTGCTGTATTGTCCAACCGGTACGCTATCCCCGTTTACGCGACGGGCGGCACCTTTAAAGGCATGGAAAACAGTAAATGCAACCTTTTGCAAAACAGGCGGGTGGAAATCGACCCTGATGTAAGCTTCATTATCGGCGACTGCGTGATAGACCCGCTGCCCATTTCCCACGACGCCAACCAGCCCGTGGCTTTTCGCTTTAGCTACCGCGGGGGCAGCCTTGCTGTGGTCACCGACCTTGGGCACTGCACGGAGAAATTATTGGAACAATTGGCCGGCGTTGATGTGCTTTTAATGGAAAGCAACTACAACCCCCAGCTTCTGCTTGATAATCCCCGCTATCCCGGTCATTTAAAGCGCAGGATTGAAGGGCGAAAGGGGCATTTGAGCAATGAAAACTGCGCCGATGCCCTGTATGAATTGCAGCGTGTGGGTACCAAGTACGCTCTGCTTGGGCATTTAAGCAAGGAAAACAACCGCCCCGACTTGGCCCTGCAAGAGGTGGGCGAGGCTCTGCAAAATAAAGGGGTGCGGCTGGATGAGCATTTGCACCTTGACCTGTGTCATCCCGACCGTCCAAGCGCCTGGTATGCTTTGGACGTCTAAGCTTAACAGGCTTGCCCTTTCCGCTTTGTCAGCCCTTATTGGGCTGATGCTGGCTTACTTTGCCGGCAAAGACGCCTGGGGTTATCTTTTAATCGCTTTTGCCGAGGCATTTGTTTACCTGGTGCCGGCGCTTTTGCTTTTTCCTATAGAAAAAAGGAAAAAGTCCAGCAATGCATGGGGAGTGGTCTTGGCTCTGGGGCTTTTGTTTAGCGGCCCTTCTTCTTTTATCCAGACCCTGTGGGAAAGGTACTTGCGGTGGCTGGGCTTTAACGGAATGAAGGTGACGGGCGTAGAAGAAGCGAAGGATTTTACCACCTTTGCTTCTCAGCTGTTTTTGTACATCATCGCCGCGCCCATAAGCGAAGAGTGGTTTTTGAGAAAGCTGCAATCTTTTATGCAAGGCAAGCTAAAGCAGGGGACGGCCATTGTTTTTTGCGCGGTTCTGTTTGGCCTTTTTCACCGTTCCCTTGTGGCGCTGCCTTCCCTGTTACTGATGGGCGTTTGTGCCGGATATCTGTATGCCTGGACAAACTGCCTGCTTGCAGCCACTGTTTTCCATCAGGGATACAACCTGGCGGCGTTTTTCTGGCCAAGGCAGGGTGTGAGTACGCTGATGAGTTTACTGCTCGGCCTTGGTTTTTTAGCGGTTTATACTTTTTATTACAGGAGGAACTTACCGTGCGACTGACAGTGCTTGGATGCAGCGGGCCCTGGCCCGACCCTCATGGGGCTTGCTCAGGGTATCTGGTAAACTTTGGAAACCATTCCCTTTTGCTTGATATGGGCAGTGGAGTATTTGGCCGTCTTTTGCGCTGCCAGTCGCCCGAAGAGCTGGATGGTATATTGCTTAGTCACTGGCACCACGACCATGCGTGTGACTTGCTGGTGTACCAATACTACTTGGGGCAGCATGGCTCAAGGCCGCCCATCTACGCGCCTGAGGAAGAGCATCCTTTAAGAAACCTGTGCCTGGACATGAACCTGCATAGCCTACGTGACGCCGGTACCCTCGGACCGTTTAGATTAAGTACTTGCCCAGTAGAACACTCTGTCCCCGCTTACGCCTGGAAAGTGAAGGCGGGGGATAAGACTTTGGTGTATACGGGCGATGTGAGCAAAATCACGGAATCTTTGGTTGATTTTGCACACGATGCCGATTTGCTCCTGTGCGACGCGGCTTTTTTATCTTCCCAGTGGAAAGAAGGCATGCCCCATATTTCCGCCAAGATGGCGGGGGAGCTTGCCCAAACCACCAAGGGCGCTCATCTGGTGATCACCCACTACGCGCCTATGCAGTCCCACAGGGATTTACTTGCGGACGCGCGGGAAGTTTACGCCAATGTAACGCTTGCTTACGCGGGCTTGCAGCTGGATGTATAGAGAAAGAAAATTTCATCATCAGCGGCCGTTGTTTTGTTTATGCCTGGCCTTTTCTTTGGGTGTGCTTGTTTACTGGGCGGTGCCTAAAGTCCCGCTCATTCTTGCTTTGTTTGGGGCGGCTATGGCGATGGTGTGGTTCTTGCTGTCAGCAAAGGAAAAGTCGGGCATCATCATTCCTTTATGCTTTTTGCTGTTTTTTGCGGGCTTTTTTCGCCCGTGGACAGCAAATCAGAACTTAAATATTGTCGAAGGGAAAATGAACATCACCGCCACGGTTTGGGGCGAGGCCTTTTACAAAAACGGCGGCGTTCGCATGTATTTAAAGGATGTGATTGCCACAGACGCAACAGGCGGGCAACATGCCTACAACAAAGCCTACTGGTCCTATACCCCAAAGAAAGATGATACTTTTTTACCGGTGGACGGGCAGCGGGTGCAGTTTACCGGAACGGTTTACGCCCCGAGGGGACAAACCAACCCCTACGGCTTTTCGTTTAAGAACTATCTGCTGGCGCGTAATTGCCATGTGGGCATTTCGGGTATGCGGGATGAGGGATGGCAATCTCCCGTTCTTGATAAGCCGCGGGATGCGCGCATTACCTTGCGGCAAAACCTGTCGGCCAAAATGGACGAGCTCTTTCCCCAAAACGCTCACCTGCCCAAGGCCCTGCTTTTAGGGGAAAGGGACGAGCTGGAAGAAAGCACCGTGCGGGCTTTTAGACTTTCGGGCGTTGCTCATATCCTGGCTATTTCTGGCCTGCATGTTAGCCTCATTGCCGGTATGCTTCTGTGGGTTTTAATACGACTGCATATAAGGCCCTCTATAAGGTATGCAATCGTAGCGGCCTTTTTGCTGTTTTACTGCTGGTTTTTGTCGTTCACCGCTTCGGTGGTGCGGGCAAGCCTTATGTCGCTTTTGTTTTTTGGGGCCAAGTCTTTCAAAAAACGCAGCGATACCTTAACCAACTGGGGCCTGGCGATGGCGCTTATCCTGCTGTTTAAGCCGGCCGAGATGTTGAGTGTCGGCTTTCAGCTTTCATTCCTGGCGGTGCTTGGCATCATAACGCTGGGAGACAGCTTTACCTATTTCCTTGAAAAGGTGAAGCCCTATCGCCTGCGTCAGGCGCTCAAGGCTTATGCTGTTACATTAGCCGCAACGCTGATGACCCTTCCGGTGACAATCAATACTTTTCATTACTGGTCGCTTATCGGGCTTTTGTATAGCCCCATTGCTGTTTTTTTGACGGGTGTTTTGATGCCGCTGTATATCGGGGTGTCCTTGGTGGGCGCTGTATTTCCGGCGGTCGGGGCGGTGTTGGGAAAAGGGGTAGACAGACTGTCCCAAGCTTTTTTATATTTAACCGACAGGGCGGCAAACGCCCCTTTTGCTACCTTGGGGCAAAGGGCTTTGCCGGTAGCGATAGTCGCCCTGATTATGCTTACCTTTTTCCTTGTGTCGCGTTACAGTTTATTTCGCCGAAAGATAAAATTAGGCTTATTTGTTTTAACCGGGCTTTCTGTGCTTTTGTTCCCGCTGGCAGATCGCTTTGCGCCCGTCACCTACATGCAGCTGGATGTAGGCACTGCCGACTGCGCCATCATTGAAGACGGACAAGATACCTATGTAATCGATACGGGGTTTGACGGCCAGGAAGCAGCCAACTACTTACTGTCAAGGGGCCGCAAAGTCACGGCGCTCATTCTAACCCACCTGCACAGCGACCATGTCGGAGGGGCGGCGCATATCTTGGACAGCGGCATTGATGTTCAAAAAATCTACCTGCCGCCCCAGGCTTTATATACCGAAGAAGAAAAAGAAATTCTAAGGCGCCTTGATCAATGCGGTGTACCGCTGGTCTCTTTTTCTTTTGGTGACGTGCTGGATGGGCAGAGGGTATCTTGCCGCGCGCTTTGGCCGCATCAGGACAAGCTCTATCCCGGCGTTGATGAAAACGACCATTCGCTGGTGACCTTGTGGGATTTAGATGGCATTCAGTTGCTTTCCATGGCCGATGTAGGCAGCCTGTATGAAGATTATGCCGTGAGCTCGGCCGACATTTTAAAAGCCGGCCACCATGGCGCGAAGCAGGGAACAAGCCAGGAATTTTTGGAAAAAGTCGAACCTCAAATCGTCATCATTCCTATCAGCCAAAGGGACGGTCAGCGGGCAACCGAAGTTGTTAAGCGAGCGAGCTTACAAAATGCCCTGTGCTATTTGACAGGCGAGGGTGGAGCGGTTATTGTGAAGGTAAGGGACGGCAAGGCGTTTGTCACGACATTTTTGGAGGACTGAGGGTGGCCAAGGATTTTTTCAAAGAGATAGGTAAAGGGGAAGCGGAAAAACTGTACCTTTTGCACGGAGAAGAAGAGTACCTGAAAGAAACGGCGCTGAAAGCCATTCAAACCAAGGTGCTTTTAGGCGGCTTTCCCGAAATGAATGAAACCGTGCTTCTGTCTCCCAAGGCGGATGATGTGATTGCCGCCTGCGAAGTCCTGCCCTTCATGGCCGATAAAAGGCTGGTCATCGTTAAAGACAGCCCGCTTTTGCAAACGGGCCGGGACAGCGCGGCCGAAGAAAACCGCATGGTAGATTATCTTCAAAACATCCCCGTTTCCTGCTGTCTGGTGTTTTATCAAAAGGGCGCAGCCAATAAAACCAAGAAACTATACAAGGCCATCGACAAACAGGATGCGGTGTACGACTTCGTATCACCCGATGAGAGGGTGCTGGTCAAATGGATTGCCAAGCAGCTAAACGGCTGCGAAAAGATTATTACCGTTGAAAACGCCCGCCGATTGATTTTTGTGTCAGGTAAAGACATGCTCACCCTTCGAAACGAGATTGCCAAGCTCGCCGCTTACGTGGGCGAAGAAAAGGAAGTGACGGGAGAGGCTATCGACGCGGTGGTGATTCCTTCCCTTGAATATCGGGTGTTTGACCTGACCGATGCCGTGGCCAGGGGCGACGGTAAAAAGGCCGAGGAATTAATGCAGGATATGCTTTTATCGGGCGAAGAGCGACTGGGCCTGCTTGCGCTATTAACCAGGCAGGCAAGGCAAATGCTTGTTGCCCGCCTGCTTTTGGACCAGGGCAGGGAAGGGGAGGTTGCAAAGACCCTTGGCATGAAAGACTATGGGGCCAGGCGCCTTGTGCAGTCTGTACGGGCCCGCTCGGCTGAGGTGTGCAAAAGGGCATACCGCACCTGCATCGATACCGAATTTTCCGTCAAGTCGGGACTCATGCAGGAAGAAGGCGCCCTTGAAAAAACGGTGTATCAGCTATTGGAGATGAAATAATGGTGAATATTTTGCAGAGCCTGTTTAATCAGTTTGAGCTGAATTTATCTGAAAAAGCCATCAATAAAATAGTTGATTACCACCGGCTGCTTCTTGAATGGAACAAGCGCATGGATTTAACCAATGTTGCTGAGGAAGACATTCCCACGCGCCACTATCTTGACAGCCTGCTTCCCTTAAAAGAAGCGGGCCTGTTTCCCTTTGGCGCGAAGGTGATCGATGTGGGAACGGGCGCCGGCTTTCCCGGCCTCATGCTGGCTATCGCAAGAGGGGACATGCAGGTGGTGCTGCTTGATTCCCTCAGAAAACGCTGCGACTTTTTGGAAGAATGCAAAGCGGTACTTGATTTGCCTAACGTTACAGTCCTGCACGCAAGGGCGGAAGATGCCGCAAGGGGAAGCTTACGGCAGTCTTTTGACAGGGCCGTTGCCAGGGCCGTAGCGCCCCTGCCTGTGTTAAGCGAGTACCTCTTGCCTTTTGTAAAGCCTGGCGGCATGGCGCTTTGCTGGAAAGGCCCCAAGGTGTTTGAAGAGATGCTGGAGGGAGAAAAAGCCTGTGTTATTTTAGGCGGCAATATAAAAACGCCTATTCTCATGCAGCTTCAAGATGAGGAACACTACATCGTGCCCATTGAGAAGGTAAAAGAAACGCCAAAAAAATACCCGCGCAAGGCGGGTCTTCCATCCAAAATGCCGCTGGGCAAGGACAGTTAATAGAAATCACTAAACCGAAACATGCCGATAGAGGCAGCCACCGACAGATTTAAAGAATCAATGGAACCGTCGTGCGGGATGCGGATGGGCTGGCCGATGTTGGAAAAAGAAGTCGGCAGTCCCGAGCCTTCGTTGCCCATGACCAGGCAAAAGGGGGGCTTTGGCGGCGTGAAATTTGCGTCCAAATCTATGGCTCCATCCAGCATGAAAGGAAAGAAATTTTGGTCGGGGAAGGCCGCCTGGTAGCTTTCAAAGCTGTCATACTCCTTGATGCGCAGGGAAAACACCGCTCCCATGCTGGCCCTGATGACCTGCGGGTCATACATATCGGCAGCGGGGGTGATGATGGCGATATCCAAAAACCCAAAACCCAGGGCGGACCTTGCGATGGTGCCGAGGTTGCCCCTGTCCGATGGTTCGTGCAGCGCAAGATGCCGCTCGCCTTTCTGTAAGGGCGGGCTGTTTTTTTGCACAACGGCGGCCGCGAAAATATTTTCCTTGGGTGAAACCCGGTTTAGCGCCCGGTCGGCCTGTTCGATACGGATCTTGTATTTTTGGCAAAGCTCCAGGATGCGGTTGAGCCCTTCGCCTTCCTCAATTTTGCTGGATAAAAGCACCCGGCTGACCCACTTTGGGCAACGGGTGAGGGCTTCCAGCGTTGGGAACAGTCCCGCGGCGTAGGTGTAATTCAGTTGGCGGCGGTAGCGCTCAAGGGGCGGCATCCATGATCTCCTTCAAAAACCTTTGACACGGAACTTAGTTATTGTTTCTTTTGCGCAAATCATCGCCCAGAAATTCGGTTTTTTCACACACGCTTTCATCAAACAGGCGGGAAGCGATACGCTCGGAATATCTGTCCTGCAGCTCGGTGAGCGTCAGGTTGGTTGAGAAAATAGTGGGCTTTTTGCGGGTAAATCTGTCGTCAATGAGAGCGAAAAACTGCTCAATGGTAATGTTTTTAAGCAAAGGCTCGGTACCAAGGTCATCGATTAACAGCACATCGGCGCTAAACACCAATTGCAAGCCTTCCTCATCGCCCTGGGAAAAATAATCTTTGCGGATAAGGTTTAAGAGCCGGTTGGCGGTAATCATCAATACTGAAAGGTTCTTTTCCTGGGCACGCTTGGCGATGCAGTGCATGAGAAAGGTTTTGCCAAGGCCGGTCTTGCCGTAAAAAAGCTGGTGGGGTACGGGCGGCGCTGGCAGGGCATCGGCGTAGCGTTCCAAGCGATTGCGAAGCGCCAGCATCAGCTTTTGCTGGGAGATGCCAAGGCCGGGCAGGGGATGGGTGTAAAAGATATTTTCATCAAAGGTTTCAAAGCTGAAATCTGTTTTTGGCATCTGGTATTGCTGGGCAACCAGGGCTTCATAGTTTGTTTTGACGCAGGAGCACAGGTCTTTCAGTTTGTCGCCCACATAGCCGGTATCCTGGCAAAGCTTGCAGGTAAAAAGGGGGTCCAAATAGTCGTCCGGATAGCCAAGAGCAATGAGCTCCTGTTCGATGGCCTTGGAGCGCTGCTTGGTTTCTTCCAAAAGGTTACCCGGTACCTGGCTTGTAAAGGCCGATCTGACGACCGACAGGATGGCATCTTCCCTTTCCTGGTATAGGCTGGCAATAGTAGGCGATTTTTCAAACACCTCGTCCCGGCGGGCGCTTTCTTTTTGGCGGTTGATGGGCTGCTGGCCCTTGCAGAGGCTTAAAGCCTCTTTTAACAAAGTTTGATTCATTCGATTCCCAGTGCCTCCTTCAGTGCCTTGCTCATGCCGCCGGACAGCTCTTCCTCAGTATAGCTGCGCTGCTGAAAGTCCTGGGCGGGCAGTTTTTGGCCAGCGGTAGCTGCCGGCGCTTTATTTTGCGCCTGCTCTAAGCTGGAAACGCCTTCCTGCTGCCAAGCTTGTAATATCTTGGATACATAGGGCCTAAAGGACTTGACGCCCCGTGACCTTTCAGAGGCATAGAGCAGAATGTCCTCTGTAAAGATTTTCTGCCAGGACATAAGCCAATTCAGGTCATCATCGCTGATGGAGCCTTTTTGCCCCGCGGCATCCAAGAGCTTGCGCATCGCGGGCAAAAGCTCCGAGCGCTTTTCAAGGAAGGCGCTTAAATCTTTTTCGGTTTGGATGCCCATCTTTTGCCAGGACTGGAGTAGGCCCGGTAAGTCTTCCAGCACCAGCTTGCGGTTTTTGATTTCTTCGGCGCCCAGCATGACCATGCCTTTGGGGAAGGTATCAACAAGCCCTTGATAGGTGGTACTGAGGGTCTGGGGTGCGATGCGCAGGCCCAGGCGGTTGGTAAATTCCTTGACCTCATCAAGCTGCGCGCTTTCCTGCTTCATTTGCGCCTTGACGCTCTTAGTTCCTTGCCTGCGGTTTTTAATGCCTTCTAAGATGGAATTCAGGTACCCAAAGGAAGGGTTGACCGCCTTGACGGTCTCCTGGCAGGCGTCCAAAATATCTTTCTCGGAAAATCCCCACTCGTCCACCCATTTTTTGTACAGGTTCATTTCATCCTCAGTGGGCTGGCGGCCGTAGCGGGTAAAGCGGCGCACCACTTGCTTGGCGCCTTCCCTGATGCGCTTGTCATGGCCAAGGAAGCTTTCGGCGTCTTCAGGCGATTTGACACCCGCTTCTTTCATGGCGATGGCAATTTCCTGCGCCCTGTCAAAGGAAAAAGAGGCGGGCAGGGTGTCCCTGCAATAAGCAAGCAGCATCAAAACGATGCTGTTGTCAAGCTTTAAATCCACGACCCAGTCGTAGGCTTTGGAAACTTCAGCCGGGCGCACCTTGCGCTTTTGGCCGAAAATGGCGTACACGTCCTGGGAAAAGCGCACATAGTCTTCATCGTAGGCGCTTGATTGGTCGCCCGAAATCATACGGAATAAGAAAGAAGACAGGGTATAGGTGGGCGGGTCCTGAGTTTGCCTTTGCAGAAGGCCGCGGCGCTCCCAGTAAGAAAGCGCCTGCTGGACTGTGCCTTCGTCCATGTTAAGAGCCTTTGCTAGGTCGCTTGGGTAGTGAATGGTGCTTTGACGTTTGGCTAGATACAGGCAGTACAAATACACCTTCACCTGATCGCCCGAAGCGTGTGGAAGGTATTCGGTGATGAACAGGTTTTCAACACCCGTTACGCCTAATTGGTCTGCCTTTTGATCTAACGTAAACATCTTTAATCCTTTAACATTTCTTCTTTCAGGGCGGAAAGCACCCGCCGTTCCATACGGCTGACTTGCATCTGCGTCATGCCGAAAACTTTGGCGATGGCGCTTTGAGTCATTCCCTTTTGATAGCGCATTTTTAAGAGGCTTTTTTCCTGGTCGGTTAAAATGCGCATGGCCTTTGTGAGGTCCTGACTCATTTCAAAAGATTCAAACTGCGAATCATCAGCCCCGACCTTTTCATGGGCAAAGGTACCGTCTTCAAAGGGCATATCAAGGGAGGAGACAGTGGTTTTCTGCCGCATCCTTTGCACATCCAGTACCTGGTCCACCGACCAGCCAAGGTGGTCAGCCAGTTCCTTGATGGAGGGCTCCCGGTGAAGTTGGCGGGTAAGCTCCTCATTGCCCCGGTCCATGATAATGCCTTGCTCTCGAAGGCCTCTGGGCGACCTTAACATTTGCGCCTTATCCCTGATGTAGTTGCGCACCTTGCCGGTAATGGTGGGCGTAACAAAGGTGGTAAAGCGCAGACCTCGATCAGGGTCAAAGCGCTGAAGGGCTTCGACCAGGGCCATGGCGGCTACCTGCCGCAAATCTTCCAGCTCAATGCCCCGACCGGAAAAACGGGCGGCAATCACCTGAGTAAGGGGGAGGGCTGCTTCAACTGCTGCGTCCATATTTTCGGAAGACTTACTCAGGGCATAGGCCATGGCCGTGTCGTGAATTAAGTCAGCATTCATATCGTAAACCGCACAGGGGCAGGGACATCACCACGGTGTGAATGCCGCAGCCATCTCCTTCCAAATGTATGTCGGCCACCAGGGAGCCGATTACAAGCCGTGAAGTTTCGGGGTCAAGGGGCTTGCAGTCCTGCCCGGTTTTGGAGCGCTTGCCCACCAGGCTGATGTTCAGCGCATCCTCAACAGGCGTACATACCATGGTGATGTTTTCAAACATCAGCCTTTGGTTGGTAAGCAGGTCAAACGACTCGTCAATGGCGATGCGCAGATCGTCAATCAAGTCAAGCGAAAGCCCGGCCAAAGCGCCGGCAGCCGAAGCCGTGGTGCGCAGCACCAGGCTCCATCTTTTTTCAGCGGGGACAGTTAAAGTACTTGCGTTCATTTTTTTAAAACCACCTTTATTTTATCCTCATCAATCAGGCCGCTTAGCCTTTTTGATGCTTCTTCTCCACTTTGGCACCACCAGTCCTGGGGGCTTAAAACGGTTTTCCCGTCTTTGGCAAAGTGAAGGTACACCGGGATTGTACCCGGAAGGCTCTTGAGTATGCTTTCGATTTGAGGAATTTGCTCCTCAGTGACGGAAAGAAAGAGCTTTTCTTTGGCCATGTTGGCCAGTGTCGTGATGGGAACCTCCTCTTTGGGCTGTTCATTTTCGGGCAGTTTTTCCTCCTGCCCTTCTTTTCCGTCTCTTTCAAGGGCGGACAGGGCTTCCAGGATTATCTTGGGCTCCTCATCTTCCCGGATGGACAGCCTACCACTTAGTTTAATCACTTGGCCTTCATGAATCAAGGCCTGATAGTTTTCATACACCCGCGGAAAGAGGATACATTCCACCTGGCCCGTCAGGTCCTCGATGGTTAAAAAGCCCATCATGCCGCCGGAGCGGGTGGCCTTGGGGCGCAGGGTCTGCACAACGCCGGCCAATATCACCTTTTGCCCGTCGTGGCTGAGGCCGCCGTCTTCCTTTTCTTTGATTTCCTCTAATACTACCGTGGAAAAGGGGCACTGTTCAAGGGCTTTGGCGTACTCGTCCAGGGGATGGCCGGAAATGTACACGCCCGTTACTTCCTTTTCCATGGACAGCTTTTGCATGTGGCTAAGCTCCGGGAGCTTGGGCAGGGGGTCTTCCCCGATGGCGGACGCTCCTTTGGCCAAATCAAACAGGGACATTTGCCCGGCTATATTGTTACGGCGCTTTTTAGCGTTACGTTCCATGAGGTCTTCGTAAATGGCCATCAGCTGGCTGCGGAAGGCGCCCAGGTTATCAAAAGCCCCGCACTGAATCAGGCTTTCCACGGCCCGCTTGTTGACATATTCGCTGTCTATTCGCCTGCAAAAGTCTTGCAAAGACTGGTAGGGGCCGTTTTTGACCCTTTCCAGCTCGATGGATTCCACTGCCTTTTCGCCAAGGCCTTTGATGGCGGCAAGCCCAAAGCGGATGGCCTTGTCGTTGCCGGCTTTTTCAACCGTAAACTTGCCCGAGGAGTGGTTAATGCTGGGCGGCAAAACGTTAATCTCGTGGCTGCGGCAGTAGTGGATGTAGCCGGCGATTTTGGTGGAGTTGCCCATCATACTGGACATCGTGGCCGCCATCAGTTCCGCCGGGTAGTGGCATTTAAGGTAAGCGGTCTGCACGGCAAGCACGGCATAGGCGGCGGCGTGGGACTTGTTAAAGGCGTAGGAAGCAAAGGAGGTCATCTCGTCAAAGATTTGGCGGGCGGCTTCCACCGATACGCCACGGCTCACGGCGCCGGGCACGTTTTCTTCAGGTAGGCCGTAGATAAAGTTGTGCCGCTCCTGTTCCATTACGTCGTGCTTTTTCTTGCTCATGGCGCGGCGTACCAAATCGCTGCGGCCAAGGGAATAGCCGGCCAAGTCCCGCACAATCTGCATGACCTGCTCCTGGTACACGATGCAGCCGTGGGTGACGGCCAGAATGGGTTCAAGCTGGGGGGTAATATAACGGATGGAATCGGGGTCTTTTTTTCCCGCGATGTAGCGGGGGATAGAGTCCATCGGCCCCGGGCGATAAAGGGAAATGGCGGCGATGATGTCTTCAAAGTTTTCCGGCTGCATGGCGGTCAGAAATGAGCGCCTACCGCCCGATTCCAGCTGGAAGACGCCGTCTGTCTGGCCTAAAGAAATCATCCGGTAGGTATCGGCGTCGTCAAGCGGGATATCTTCGATGGATAATTCCACGCCGTTTTCTTTCATCAGATCAAGACAGTCCCTGAGCACCGTGAGGGTGCGCAGCCCCAAAAAGTCCATTTTGAGTAGCCCAAGCTTTTCAAGGTCGCCCATGGGGTATTGGGTGGTAATCACATCGTCGTTGGTTTGAAGGGGCAGGTAGTCGGTACAGGGGCGGTTGGTAATCAAGACCCCGGCGGCGTGCGTTCCCGCGTGGCGGGGCATGACTTCAAGCAGGAGGGCGGAGTCGATGAGCTTTTTGACCCGCTCGTCATTCTGGTAGGCGGCGCCCAGTTCTCTGTTAATCTGCAAAGCTTTGCTCAGGGTAATGCCCAGCTCCATGGGCACCATTTTGGCAATGGCGTCCGTTTCCTGGTAGCTGTAGCCAAGCACCCTGCCCACATCCCTGATAACGCCCCGGGCAGCCATGGTGCCAAAGGTAATAATCTGCGCCACGTGGTCGGATCCATATCTGCGGGCTACATAGTCAATCACTTCCTGGCGGCGCTCGTAACAAAAGTCGATGTCGATATCGGGCATGGTGATGCGCTCGGGGTTTAAAAAACGCTCAAACAGAAGGTTGTATTTTAAGGGGTCCAGCAGGGTAATGTTCAGGCAATAAGCCACAATGCTGCCCGCGCCCGAACCCCTGCCGGGGCCGACGCTGATGTCGTTGTCTTTGGCGTACTTGATAAAGTCCCAGACGATTAAAAAGTAATCGACATAGCCCATTTCCTCAATTACGCCAAGCTCATATTCAAGCCGCTCTTTGGCTTCTAAGTTGCTCTGGTCATAGCGCTCCCTTAAGCCTTCAAGGCACAGCCGCCTTAAATATTCCGCCGCCGTTTCATCGGTATCGATGGGGAATTTCGGCAGGTGCACGGTGTCAAAGTCGAAGGTGACATCGCAGCGCATGGCGATTTCATAGGACCTGTGCACGGCATCGTGCAAATCGGGGAAAAGACGCAGCATCTCCTCCTCGGTTTTCACATACAGCTGGTCGGTTTCCATGCGCATACGGCTTTCATCGTCCAGGGTTTTGCCGGTCTGGATGCACATTAAAACTTCCTGGGCGGCGGCGTCCTGTTTTTCAAGGTAGTGGCAGTCGTTGGTGGCGACAAGCGGGATGCCCGTTTTTTTGGACAGGTCCACCATGCGGGGCAGCACCACCTTCTCTTCCCGGATGCCGTGGTCCATGATTTCCAAAAAGAAGTTGCCGGGGCCGAAAATATCCTGCATGAAAAGGGCGTGCTTTTCGGCTTCTTCCATCTGGCCTTCCAAGAGGAGCTTTGGTATTTCGCCCGACAAACAGGCCGACAGGGCAATCAATCCTTCGCTGTATTCTTTTAAAAGTTCATAGTCAATGCGGGGGCGGTAGTAAAAGCCCTCGATAAAGCCTTGGGAAATAATATAGGAAAGGTTTTGGTAGCCTGTGTTGTTTTCGCACAGCAAAATAAGGTGGCTACTTTCCCTTGAATGGGGGCTTTTATCAAAGCGGTCGTCGCATACATACACTTCGCAGCCAATCACCGGACGGATGCCGGCAGCCTTGCACTTTTGGTAAAACTCGATGGCCCCGTACATGGCGCCGTGGTCGGTCATGGCGCAGGCATCCTGGCCGATGGCCTGTAGCCTTTCTACCAGCCGGTCGATGCGGCAGGCGCCGTCAAGTAGGCTGTATTCGGTATGTAAGTGTAAGTGCGCAAACGCCACAAAAGCCCCTCCCTTATATACTGTCCTACCATTATAAACAATTGTCATTTGTAAATCAACGAAGAACATACTCCATGTTCATGCGGGTTTTGCCGTACATCTGAGTGCATTGAAACCGTTGGCTTTACCGCTGGTTTACGAAGTGAGTGGAAATTTGAGCTGTGTTCACAACATCATTTCACAACATTATTTTGAAAAAGTGTTGATAAATATTAAAAAGCAATGTTAGAATCTAGCCGTATCAAAATTAATACAAAAAGGAGACACGGCATATGAAAGTTGAAATGATTGAAAGCGTTCTAACCCTTACCTTTGATAATATAGGAACCATGACATTGGCTTCTATATTATTGCTGATCGGCTACTGGATAAAAACAAAAATTCACGCCCTGGAAAAATTCTGTATACCTGCTCCGGTAGTAGGCGGTTTTTTATTTGTTTTTATCAACTTCTTATTCCATATGAGCGGTGCTGTTGAATTCAAGTTTGATAGGGCATGACATCGGTTCTACCCCCACGGCCGTAGCCAACATGACGACTATTATGGATAAGTACGGAGAATCCAAGAAGGCATTGATTATTGTGCCCAT
>CAYFTJ010000026.1:0-5625 GCA_964346155.1 uncultured Oscillospiraceae bacterium | reverse complement strand
GCCCATCGTCGGCGCCTTCCTGGTGGGTATCATCTACCAGCCGGCTACGGTTTGGTTTATCAGCAAATTTGTGGAGAACCCCAACCCGCTTGTCCCATAAAAACCAAAAATGTAAGAAAAGGAGATTGTTATGGCTAGAAAATTAGTGCAATGTGCCCCCAACTTTTCCGAAGGCCGCGACCTTGAAAAGGTAAAGCAGCTGGAAGATGTTGTAAATTCTATCCCCGGCGTTACCCTCTTTGAAGCGCAGTCCGACGAAAGTCACAACCGCTCGGTATTCACCTTCATCGGCAGCCCCGAAGGTGTGCTGGAGGCAGCCTTCCAGCTGGCCAAAAAGGCCATGGAACTCATCGACATGACCAAGCACCATGGCGCGCATCCTCGCATGGGCGCGACCGACGTTATTCCCTTTGTGCCTGTTCTCAACATGACCGCCGCGGAGTGCGTGGATATGTCCAAGCGTCTGGCTCAGCGTATCTGGGATGAACTCAAAATCCCCAGTTTCCTGTATGAAGATTCGGCCACCCGGCCTGAGCGGGTGAACCTTGCCAAGGTGCGCAAGGGCGAGTTTGAAGGCATGCCCGAAAAGCTCCTGGAAGAAGACTGGGCGCCCGACTATGGCGAGAGGAAGATTCACCCCACTGCCGGCATCACCGCCATTGGCGCGCGTATGCCGCTGGTCGCTTTTAACGTAAACCTTGGTACCGACAACCTGGATATTGCCAAAGCCATTGCCAAGGTCGTGCGCGGCTCTTCGGGCGGCTATAAATATTGCAAGGCCCTTGGCATCATGCTGGAAGATAGGAACATTGCCCAGGTATCCATGAACATGGTCAACTATTTTGGCACTCCGTTGTATCGTGTGTACGAAACCATCCGCTTTGAAGCGGAGCGTTGGGGCGTCCCCATCATCGGCACTGAACTCATCGGCATTACGCCCGCCCAGGCCTTGATAGACGCCGCGGAATATTACCTGAAAATCGAAAACTTCGACTGCCACAAGCAGGTGCTGGAATATCACCTGATTGGCGACTAAGCGAAAAAGGGGGAATTCAATGAAACTATCGGAAATGACCATTAAAGACTATGTCGATATCCTTTCCTCCGATGCCGGCGCTCCCGGCGGCGGTTCGGCTTCGGCTTTAACGGGCGCCCAAGCCGCCGCCATGTGCGCGATGGTGTGCGCACTGAGTGTTGGCCGCAAGAAGTATGCCGAGTTTGAAGAGCTGCTTCAGGCAACTAAAAAGCGCACGGAAGAGCTTTCCATGGAACTGGTGAGCGTCATGGACAGGGACACCTTGGCCTTTAACGAGGTATCGGCAGTCTTTACCATGCCCAGAGACACCGACGAAGAGAAAGCCGCGCGCTCAGCGGCCATGCAAAAAGCCTTGAAGCTTTGCACGTTGGTACCCCTTGAAGCTATGGAAAAGATGGAAGAGGGTATCCGCTTGGTGCATGGCATCGTTGGCAAATCCAACACCAGCGCCGCCAGCGACCTTGGCTGTGCCGCCCTTAACTTTAAGGCCGGTATGGAAGGGGCATGGTACGCTGTGGCCATTAACCTTTCCGGCATTAAGGACGAGGAATTTGTCAACGAAAACCGCCAAAAGGCTGAAAAACTCAGGGAAGTCTATCCTCTGGTGGATGAAATCCTCGAAAAAGTCGTCGAACTACTGTAAAGGACACGGCAGGGCATCCAAGGGGTGCCCTGTCTTTTGAATGGAGGAAATATGCTGAAAATAACGGTAGAAGAACAGGTGCAAAGCCAGTGGTCGGGCGGATCCACCACGCAAATCGCCATTGCTCCCAAGGGCGCCCTTTACGCTGATCGCCAATTCTTGTGGCGGGTGTCAAGCGCTACCGTGGATTTGCCCGAAAGTACCTTTACCCCCCTGCCCGACTACAACCGCATCACGGCCATTTTGGATGGGGAAGAGATGGATGTAAGCCATGAAGGGAAAGAGCCTATCCGGCTTAAACACTACCAGGTATATCCCTTTGACGGCGGCTGGCCGACCACGGCCAAAGGCCGCTGCACCGACTTTAACCTGATGCTCAGAAAAGGCAAGGCGGAAGGCGGCATGGCCGTCATGGAGCTTGGGAAGGAAACAAAGCCCCTTGCCATGCCCTATCCCCACGCCATTGTTTTCTGTGTAAAAGGGCAGGTTACAATAAAAGGCCGGGAGGAGGAAATGGCCCTTTTAGAAAATGAAGCCGCCTTTGTTGGCCCTGAAGATAAGGACCCGGCTTTACAAGCTGATGGGAAAACGCTTGTGGCCATTGCCTATGTAAGCAAGCTTTAGAAAATTATCCGCACAAAAAACGCCCGCTGCATAAGCGGACGTTTTATCTTGCGATTTACTTTTTCTTCTTGTAGGTGACCAATTCCTTGATCTTGGCAGCCTTGCCTTGCAGGCCACGCAGGTAGTACAGCTTTGCCCGGCGTACACGGCCACGGCGAACCACGATGATGGAGTCCACACGGGGGCTGTGCAGCGGGAACGTACGCTCAACGCCAATGCCGTAACTTACACGGCGCACGGTGAAAGTTTCACGGGCGGAGCCGTTACGCTTGGCGATTACAACGCCTTCAAAAGCCTGCAGACGCTCACGAGTGCCTTCAACGACCTTCACCATTACACGGACGGTGTCGCCCACGTTAAAAGGGGTACGATCGGTGCGCTCTTGCGCCTTTTCAATGGAACGAATAATTTCACTCACGGGATTTTTTCCTCCTTCCCTCATAGACGTTCATGCCCGACACTTCTTGTCGGCAGCGGACCGCCCGTTTGTCACAGCGATTATCTTACCACAAAAAAGAGGGGGAATGCAAGCGTTTTTGGAAGGTTTTTCAGACAAAAGCGGATAAACGGGCAATAAATAGGAAACTCACTTCCAACTTCGCTTATTCTACATAAAAGCTGGAGATGCGTTTCCAAAAAACAAGAGCCTAAAGTATCAAGGCAGGCGGATTGATTTTGTGTTTCCTTTGCTGAATTTTTGTTACTTACTCAGCCTTTCTAAATGCCGCACCAGGGGGACAAGGTAGGTTTCGCGGGAGCGGTCGCTGGATTTGGCGATGAGCTTGGCGATTTTGGGATCAATCCTCTTTTTGATGAACCGCCTGATTAACCTTGCCATCACTTTGTAGCGCAGGGACATTTTTTCATAGTTGAGGCCGCCTTGGCAGTAAAAGGCCTGGGCATACTTTTTTTGCTCGTCCGTTAAAGAATTGTGCAGGGTGATTTGAATATCGGTGCTTTCCTTGGGGCTTGCGCCTACCATGAGGAGGGCCAGGTTCTTGTCTTTCCATTCCTCGATCTGGTCAATAAACCAGTCGGCCCCAATCATCTTACCGGCTCTTAGCCAGCCGCCGTAAACGATGGTGTCAAAGGCATCAAAAAAGTCGGTGTCCTTTTTCTTGGCGGCCTTTAAGGTCATGGTTTGTCCGTCTATTTTTTGCGCAAGCCAGGTAGCGTACTGCTCAGTAAAACCTGTTTGTGATGTATAAACGACCAAGGCATTCATGTTTTCGTTCGTTCCTTTCCGCGCGCTTGGATGCACGATGGTTAATGTAACACAAGCTTGTTGATTTTACAACATCTTTTTTTACTTAGTTTCCTTCAAGTACTGAATGATGGGTTCTAAATACCTGGGGTCGGCAATATCGTAGGATTTGGATACCATTTCGCCCGCCTGGGGATTTTTCTTTTTCATCACGCGCGCGAAAATTTTCATGACAATTTTGTTGGGCAGGGACATTTTTTCGTAGTTGAGGCCGCCCTGGCAGTAAAAGGCCTTGGCGTATTGTTTTTGGTTTTCATCCAAAATCTGCTCAAGCACCACAGGCACGTCCGGGCTTAGGTAAGGGCTCGCGCCCACCATGAAAAGCGCCAGCTTTTTTCCTTTCCAGCCTTCCATCCGATTTAAAAACCAATCGGCCTTTTGGATTTTTCCGGCCATGGCCCAGCCGCCGTAGACAAGGGCGTCAAAGCCCTCGAAAAAAGCGCATACCTTTCCCTTGGCTTGCGACAGGGGCATGGCCAGCCCGCCCACCTCATTGGCCAGCCAGGTGGCGTATCGCTTGGTAAAGCCTGTTTGGGAGGTGTAAATAATCAATGTTTTCATCTTTTCTCCGTTCCTGTCTGCTACCTAAAGTATCCACGCGGGGCAATGTCCAGCGTTTCTTGGCTTTTCAGCTTCTTTTATTTTACCATTTTTTTGTCAAACATATTTTAAGCGCAGGTCAAAGTAAGGAAAAAGCGGATTTGTATTAAGGCAA
Organism: uncultured Oscillospiraceae bacterium; assembly: GCA_964346155.1. Lineage (GTDB taxonomy): Bacteria > Bacillota > Clostridia > Christensenellales > Aristaeellaceae > DTU024. Next base: position 1,343 of record CAYFTJ010000026.1, on the reverse strand, counting down.
TGGATCCGTGGAATTACTATGCCGGTAGAAAAACGTTTGAATCAATAGTATAATGTGCTTTAAGTAATGAAACGGTCAAACAGAAGTTGAGGAGAAGCTACAATGGCCAGGGCGAAATATCAGGTGCTGGTGATTCCCTTTCACATCCAAAACGGCAAGGTGAGCTATTGCGTTTTTCACCGAAGTCAGCGGGATGCTTGGCAGTTTATCGCGGGCGGCGGCGAGGATGAGGACGATTCTATCCTCGAAACCGCCAAGCGGGAAGCGTACGAAGAAGCGAAAATAGATAAAAGCAGCCCCTTCATTGCCCTTGAAAGCCTGTGCAGCGTGCCTGCCTACTGCTTTGAAGAGGCCAGAAAGCATTGGGGTCAAGACTGCCTGGTGGTTCCCGAGTATGCCTTTGCTGTGCGGCTTCATGACTGCAAGCTGCAACTGTCAAGCGAACATACGGAATATGCCTGGGTAGACTATGATACCGCCGCCAAGCGCCTCAAATACGACAGCAACCGCACCGCGCTGTGGGAGCTTGACCAGAAAATTAAACTGGGAACGATAGGCTGACATCAAAGAGAAACCGTGATTGATATGCAATACACCGACTTTAAGCAAATCATTTTTCACAAGGAAGGATTCAAAAATGAACGCGGATATAGACATAACCGGCGTGCGTCTGGAAACGGAAGATTTAATTTTAAGGCCTTTTGAGGAAAGGGACCTGGAAGACTTATATGAATATGCCCGTGTTCCCGGCGTGGGGGAAATGGCGGGGTGGGCGCACCACAAGTCGATGGAAGAATCAAAAGAAGTTTTGGAACTATTTATCAGGGAGAAAAAGACCTTGGCGGTTGTATATAAGCAATCGGGCAAGGTGATCGGCTCCATCGGCATTGAAAAGTATAACGAGGATTGCGCCGGTGAAAAATATAAGCCCCTTCGTTGCCGTGAAATCGGCTACGCGCTCTCAAAAGACTATTGGGGGAAGGGCCTCATGCCCCAAGCGGTATCCAAGGCCTTAAGCTATTGCTTTGAAACGCTCGGTCTTGACGCGGTCTTTTGCGGATACTTCAAGCGAAACCAGCAATCCAGGCGTGTAAACGAGAAAATAGGCTTTCAATATGTATGTGATCGGGAATTTACAACACGCTACGGAACGCAGGAAGACGGCGTATTTACCGTGATGCACAAAGAGGACTGGGTCCGGTAGATTTCCGTTTGCATTGCCAACGAAAACAGAGCAAGTAAAATCAGCCCATGATGGAGAATAACCATGATTATCAACCCTTTTCAATTCACCTTAAAAGACGGACGCACCGCCACCATTCGCACTCCGCAGGAGAAAGATA
>CAYFTJ010000025.1:0-22042 GCA_964346155.1 uncultured Oscillospiraceae bacterium | reverse complement strand
ACGCATAAATTGCTAGGATGAGCTAAAGATGCCTGAGGCCATACGGAAACTCAAGATACAAGCCTCTTATTATTTTGCATCCTCGAACAAAAAATAGTATGATAACCCTAGTCGATATGAGGAGGAATTTTGTGTCAAACCAGACCTTGGAAAAGCAACTTGAACAACTGGAAAGTGTACTGCGGGAAATCCGTTTATCTCCTGTCATGAGTGAAAACAAGCTGCATGTACATGTCCAAAATACGTTAAGTGATAAAGGTTTTCTGGTTGAGCATGAAGCCAAGGTAGCTCCCCGCTCACGGGTAGACTTTTTAGTCGGAAAAATTGCTATTGAAATCAAGCGCAATCGTCCAAATAAAACCGCTTTGATAAAGCAACTAAAACGCTATGCCGGGTCTCCTTTGGTAGATGCTATTATTGTTTTGACCGAAAAAAGCGTTTCTCTTCCTCCAACAATATTAAATAAACCAATCCGCTCCCTTTCGTTGCTTTCTCTTTGGGGTATTGCAACACAAGGAGCAGAAGGTAAAGTTAGAAAAAAGGAAGCTACAAATTCGCTTAATGAGACCGTACAAGACATAGATCGTAGTAAGCTTGCAAAAAAAGATACATTCCCTCTTGACCACCATAATAATCCCAGAAAATCAGCTGTTGATGCAATTCAACCGTTGCCCGATTACTTAGCAGACCCACAAAATGTAACCTTTGTTTATGGTACACTTTCCTACAATAGACGAAGAAAAGGTTGGGTTATCAAAGGTGAGCCTGAAGTAACAGAGCTTGCCAAACGATTGTTCCCAGGCAGTGATTCGGGCAGGCGCGGGACAGCGTTTTTCTCCAGCGGACGGAGAAATGCCGGTAACCTTAATTGGCTGATGCTGCGTTACCCCTTATCTATCGCTGCTAGAGATTTAGCGCTTTGGGAAAAAGAGCTTGAACAAGCGCGCAAGCATTATCTTAAAAATAATCAATTACAACAAAAAGGCCTGTCGCCTGCAACGCCACCCGATACTTCTTTTCAAGGGGAGTTACGTGACTTTCAAAAACAAGGCCTTTATTGGCTTAAACATACGCAAAGAGGCCTTTTGGCTGATGAAATGGGCCTTGGTAAAACAGTGCAGTTGCTTAGCCTGCTGGCTTCAAAGGAACAGTACCCTGTTATGATTATTGTACCGCCCCATTTGGTTCTTAACTGGCAAAGCGAAATCAGGCGCTTTTTATTGATTGACGGAAAGGAGCCACAGGTACACGTTCTTAAAGGATTAACTCCATATCAACTGCCACCTGCAGATATTTATCTGTGTCATTATCTCCTTTTACGTGGATGGAAAGAAGCCTTACCGACTTACGGATTTCGTATCGTTGTTTTTGATGAAATTCAGGAGTTGCGCCGATCAGGCACCGAAAAGTATAGCGCCGCCTCTTTTCTTGCGCAAAGCAGTGATACTGTCATTGGCCTTTCCGGTACTCCCATTTATAACCGGGGCGGAGAAATATGGAATGTAATGAATATCATTGACTTCCATTTCTTGGGTGATTGGGAATCCTTTTCCCGGGAATGGTGTTACGGTTACGCAGGCGATATTGTAGCCAAGCCTGAACTGCTCGGAGCATTTTTACGCAGAGAAGGCTTGATGCTCAGACGGACCAAGACAGAAGTTTTGCCTGAATTACCGGAAAAACGGCGCCTTGTTCAAGAAATTGATGTTGATTCAAAAACCTATCGAGCCATGATGCAACCTGTCATTGATAATTTGGTTAAGCTTAGTGAGGATGAACTGCTTACCCCTTCTGAAAAGGCATTGCTTGAAGGCAACATTTCTCAGGGCCAGCGTCAGGCAACCGGCGTAAGCAAAGCCCCGTATGTAGCGCAATTTGTCAGAGCTTTGCTTGAAGAAAATGAAAAGGTTCTCTTGTTCGCTCACCATCATTTGGTCATGAACCAGTACAAAAAAGATTTAAAAGCCTACAGTCCCGCTCTCATTACAGGTCGTGAAACGACAGAGCAAAAACAAAAATCCCAGGAACGTTTTGTTGGGGGGCGCACCAATCTATGCATCATTAGCCTTAGAGCCGCTTCAGGACTCAACCTTCAAAACGCAACTTGCGTGGTGTTTGGAGAGTTGGACTGGTCACCTGCCGTTCATTCTCAGGCAGAAGACCGTGCGCACCGTATCGGACAAAAAGATTCATTGTTATGTTATTATCTGGTTTCTCCCAAAGGTTCAGACGCCTATATCCAGGATGCCTTGGGACTAAAAATCAGCCAATTTTCGCTGCTTATGGGCCAGAACGTTCCTGACGAAAGCAAGGTACAGGAAAGCGCCAGTCTTGCAAGAACACATGCCGAAAAGTTATTGGAAAAATTTTTAAGCCAAACAGACAATGAATCTGTTTGACAAGCTTGTTGTACTACCCTATCATGATGAATGGAGGAAAAATGCGAGTATTAGGTATTGACCCAGGGCTTGCGACCATGGGCTGGGGAGTAGTTGAATCCAAAGGATCAAAATTATCCTTTGTTGCTTGCGGGGTTATTTCTACGTCTGCAAATATGGCTTTCCCCGAGCGCCTAACCTCCATTTCAAAGCAGGTGGAAGAATTACTCTTGACCTACCAGCCCGATGAAATTGTATTTGAAGAGTTGTTTTTTTCTCGCAATGTAACAACAGCTTTTACGGTTGGTGCCGCAAGGGGAGTGGCAATTATGATTTGTGCAAAACACTTGCCTGATAAACTCTATGAATACACACCAATGCAAATCAAGTTGGCAGTCGTTGGCTATGGCAAAGCAGAAAAGCATCAGGTTCAGCGGATGGTTAAGCTACTGCTTAATTTAAATGAAGTACCCAAGCCTGATGATGCTGCGGATGCTGTGGCCGCTGCAATTACTCATCTGAACGTCGGCAGACAGCGAGAACAGTTTAAGATGAAATAACTATGGAGGATTCATGTACGCGTTTATTGAAGGAAAAGTCGACCAGAAAGGTTCCAACTATATAGTTTTGGATGTCCATGGTGTTGGGTATGAAATTATGTGTTCCCAATCCGTATTAACAAAGGCTCCCCCGCTTGGAGATAATATGAAGGTATACACCTATCTTGCTGTGCGCGATGATGCAATGGAGCTTATCGGCTTTGCTTCTCTTGAAGAGAAAAAAATGTTCACACGGCTCATTTCCGTCTCCGGCGTCGGGACACGTACCGCCCTTACTGTGCTTTCCTCAATTCCCTTAAAAGATCTGTCGCTTGCCATCGTGACCGGTGACATTGCTGTTTTATCCCGTGCCCCCGGAATCGGAAAGAAAACCGCACAGCGCATTTCATTGGAGCTGAAAGATAAAGTATCAGAAGCGGATTTTGAAAGCATGCCTTCCCTTGGCTTTAGTGTTGATTCGGTTCCACAAGGCGCTATCGGCGAAGCCATCCTTGCTTTGGAATCTCTTGGCTATACACAATCGGAAGCCGCTCGCGCCATAAGCCTTGCCACTAAAGAAAGCGGCCAAGATGCAACAGCTGACACCCTTGTAAAAACCGCCCTTCGCGGAATGATGAAAGGATAATCATGGATAACAGCCGCTTGGTCATGCCTACCGTTCAGGCAGACGATAACGATGAATTAAGCCTTCGACCAAAACTTTTACGTGATTATATTGGGCAAACCAAGGTAAAAGAAAGCTTAACCATCTACATTCAGGCCGCCTTAAAAAGGCGGGAAGCTCTGGATCATATTTTGCTTTATGGACCTCCCGGACTTGGAAAAACCACTTTGGCCTGTATTGTCGCTGCTGAAATGGGACAAAATATCCGCATTACTTCCGGTCCAGCCATCGAGCGTCCCGGTGATCTCGCTTCCATTTTAACCAACCTTTCTCCCGGAGACGTTTTGTTTATCGATGAAATTCACCGTCTGTCGCGTTCCGTAGAAGAAGTCCTTTACCCTGCCATGGAAGACTATGCCCTTGACTTGATGATCGGCAAAGGTCCTACTGCTCGTTCTATGCGGCTGGATTTGCCTAAATTTACCTTGGTTGGAGCCACTACCCGTGCAGGTCTATTGTCCGCGCCGCTCAGAGACCGGTTTGGCATTACGTTCCGCCTTGAAATGTACCAACCTGAGGAACTGGCTGGTATTATCAAGCGCTCTGCCGGTATTTTGGGCATCCACGCGGATGATGAAGGTATCATGGAAATTTCACGGCGCAGCCGCGGTACCCCTCGTATAGCTAACCGTATGTTAAAACGTGTACGGGACTTTGCCCAAGTAAAGGCCGATGGAGTAATTACCAAAGAGGTGGCTCACCAGGGTCTTGATATGTTGGCTGTAGATGACTTAGGGCTTGACCATGTGGACCGTACGGTGCTTCATACCATGATCGAAAAATTTGCTGGAGGTCCCGTAGGTCTTGATACACTGGCGGCATCTACCGGCGAAGACGCTACTACCATAGAAGACGTGTATGAACCTTATCTATTGCAGCTTGGATTTATCCAGCGCACTCCAAGGGGACGCATCGTTACTCCCGCTTGCTATCAACACCTACAAATTGAAATGCCACAAGTAAAACAGGAGCAATGGCAGGCTCAGCAGCTGGAGTTGTTTGATGAAAACTTCTGATTTTTTCTATCATTTACCAGAAGAACTCATCGCACAAACGCCAATTGAACCACGTGATGCAGCCCGCATGCTGGTTTGTAACTCCAACACTCCCGACTTAAAAGATGATCAGTTCCTCTCTTTTCCCAGCTATCTTCGTCCAGGCGATGTGATGGTTATTAACCAGACAAAAGTAATACCTGCTAGGCTTCTTGGCGAAAAAGAAGACACTAAGGTGCCGGTGGAGGTTTTGCTTTTACATCGATTGGATAAAGACCACTGGGAGACATTGGTACGCCCCGGTCGCCGGTTGAAAGAAGGTGCATGGGTCAGTTTTGGCAATGGAGCGCTTCAAGCCCAAATCGTTCAAGCAACCGATGCTGGGGGCAGGGTTGTCCGGTTTGTTTATGAAGGTGTTTTCGAAACCCTCTTAGATACCTTGGGACAAATGCCCTTGCCACCTTATATTCATGAGAAATTACAAGATCAAAACCGCTATCAAACCGTCTATGCAAAGCAGGATGGGAGTGCTGCAGCCCCAACTGCAGGGCTGCATTTCACTCCGAAAGTGTTGGAGATAATCAAATCAAAGGGGATTGATATTGTACCGGTACTTTTGCATGTTGGTCTTGGCACCTTTCGTCCGGTTAAATCTGAAGATGTAGACAAGCACCAAATGCATTCCGAGTACTATGAAGTAACGGATGAAGCTGCTGAGCGTATCAATAAAGCCCGTCAAAACGGTGGCCGCATTGTATGTGTAGGTACAACCAGTGTGCGAACACTTGAGACTGTTACAGACAATCAAGGTATCGTTCATTCGGGACATGGAATGACACAGATTTTTATTAAACCCGGCGTTGCCTTTAAGGCCACTGATATGCTCCTTACAAATTTTCACCTGCCTGAAAGTACTTTACTTATGCTAGTCTCGGCTATGATGGGTAAGGACAAGGCTCTTAAAGCCTATCACCACGCTGTCCAAGAAAGGTATCGCTTCTTTAGCTTTGGAGATTGTATGTTAATTGGCCAAAATTTAATACCATGTTAAGATTCCTCTTGTCTTTCATTTTCGGTGCCGCAGCTCTCCCGCTTGCAGACTATCTGTTTGAAGGTTTTTGGTGTATTAATATCGAAACAGCCTTTATAGCCGGCTGTGTTTTAATGTTTGTTTATACGCTTGTGCGGCCTCTGCTTAGGGTACTTTTTAAGCTGTTTAATTTTTTAAGCCTTGGGCTCTTATACCTGGCAATAGATGTGTTGTTGCTCAACTTCATTGCAACATTAACCCCCGATATGGTAAAATTTCATTCGATAGAGTGGATGATTTACACAGCACTACTTGTCAATGCTGTAAGATTCATCGCCAGGTTGTTTGTTCCCTCAAGAAAGAAGAGGTAGATGATGCAAAAAATCGCTGTTTTTGGCGGTCTAAGCGTAGACGTACTCGGAAAATCCAAGCATGCGCTTGTGATGAAAGATTCCAACATCGGCAAAGTAAATATTTCCGCCGGTGGTGTGGGCCATAACATTGCCGCAAGGCTTGCGGATATGGGTAATAAGGTATACCTAATATCCGCTTTGGGCAATGACACACTGGCGTCTTGGGTGTACGAACAATGTACACTTGAGGGTATTGACCTGACCTACGCCATTTCTGTGCCGTATGCTTGCCCTATCTATCTTGCCGTTCATGATATTGATGGCGATATGGCACTTGCGCTCAATGATATGCGAGCTACAGAAAGCCTTACAAAAGAACAACTGCTTTCTGTCATCAACGAAATAGTTAAAGTCGACTATTGTGTTTTAGATACCAACCTTTCTGAAGAAGCTCTCCAAACCATATGCCATCACCTTCAAGCACCCATTATGCTTGATCCTGTTTCAATTGAAAAAGGGAAGCGTGCAAAAACTCTGCTTCCAAGCCTGGCTGCTATTAAGCCCAATCTTCTTGAAGCCCAGTCTATGACGGGTATGCAAAGCCCCGAAGATTGTGCTAAATATTTCCTGGATCATGGTGTGAAAAATATATTCATCTCTATGGGACAAGACGGCGTTTATGCAGCCGATGAGCAAAAAAGCCAGCAAGTACCCGCCCTAAAGTTTCACTATACCACCTTAACAGGAGCGGGCGATGCCATGTGCGCCGGTATCGTCCATGCTTTGGCTGGCGGAGCGAACGCAATTGAAGCGGCTCATTTCGGACAAAAATCAAGTAAAACCTTTCTTACAAAAAACACAATTATTAAGGAGAAGTAATCATGAACCTATCTGAACACCTCAAATTTTCCCCGAAGGTGGAACAAGCGCTTAAAGAAAATCGCCCTGTTATCGCTTTGGAAAGCACAATTATCAGCCATGGTATGCCTTATCCCCAAAATGTTGAAACCGCCATTGCCTGTGAAAAAATTGCCCGCGAAAACGGCGTAGAACCCGCTACCATTGCAATTATCCAGGGCAAGTTGTGCGTAGGCTTGACTGAGGATGAAATCGACTACCTGGGAAAGACCGGTTTATCCGTAACCAAAGCCAGCCGCAGAGATCTGCCTATTCTAGTCGCCCGCAAACAAGATGGGGCAACTACCGTTGCCGCAACCATGATTATTGCTGCTATGGCTGGCATTAAAGTGTTTGCAACCGGCGGCATCGGTGGTGTACACCGCGGAGCCGAAACCACAATGGATATCTCCGCCGACCTTGAAGAACTTGGTCAAACGCCTGTCGCCGTGGTTTGTGCGGGAGCAAAGAGCATCTTGGATCTTGGATTAACGCTTGAGTATTTGGAAACAAAAGGCGTTCCTGTATTAGGTTACAAGACAGATAAACTGCCTGCTTTCTTTACGGATACATCTGATTTCAGCGTGGATTACCGTATGGAAAGCGCTCAGGAAATTGCTGATGTCCTGAGTGCCCAGCGCTCCCTTGGATTTAACGGCGGTATGCTCATTGCTAACCCCATTCCCAAAGAATATGCCATGGACGCCAAGGTCATTGATAAGGCCATCGCCGATGCCGTTGAGGAAGCCGAACAAAAAGGAATCCATGGCAAAGACACCACTCCTTTCCTCTTGGCAAAGATTGTAGAAATCACCGGCGGTAATAGTCTGAAAGCTAACATTCAATTAGTCTTTAACAATGTCCGTTTAGCCTCCCAAATCGCCGCAAAGCTTCAATAAAATCTCAGTGCCTGGTCTTATGAACAGGTACTTTGTTATTGCATCGACTCAAAGTGCAATGATTTCGTAAAACCTTAGTGAAGCAAGTTCACGAAGTTGTCACGGAATTGTTCTTGAATGCCCCTACTGTCCACGATATAATAATAGGGTGAAAGTATACGCAGGAGGTAATATTATGTTAAAGCGTTCACTTGCTTTTATTTTGGCCATTGTGTTAATTATGGCCTTAAGCCCCGTTTCAGCAGAACGGTTACAATATCGGGACAAGGGCAGCCGTGTCAAAGTGCTTCAGCAACTATTAACCGCTAAGAACCACTATTCCGGCGAGATTGATAGTGAATATACCTATGCTGTTGTCCTTGCGGTACGCTCTTTCCAGCGCAGCGTTGGCCTCAAAGCAGACGGTATTGCAGGTCCCCTGACCTTAAAAGCCATTGGTATGGGCGATGACAGCGCTTATAACCCCTCTTCGGGTACGACGCTCACCAACGATTTTCCGCTGCGTTATGGCTATGAGAGCGATTTAGTTAAAAATGTCCAAACAATGCTAAAGAACCTGAACTTTTATTCCGGCGATGTGGACGGAAAGTATCTTGATTCTACCATCCAAGCCGTACGTCTGTTCCAAAGGCAAAACCACTTGAAAGTAGACGGCATCGTAGGCAATAGGACACTAAGCGCTTTGCAAAACGGCAAACCCTACAACCCCAGTGCGCCCGCCCCTGCTAAGATTCGCGTGCAGTATGACAATACCGGTCCTACTGTTCTGGCTGTTAAAAACCGCTTGCAACAGTTGAAATATTTTCCGACTACCCTTTCTTTAACCAGCCACTATGATTACAACACCGTTAAGGCTGTGCGTCGCTTCCAGGCAAACAATGGCTTACAGGTGGATGGTATTATTGGGGAGGAGACCTGGAAAGCATTGTTTGCAGATTCCGCCATTGCCGGCGATAACAAGCCGTTTACCCCGCCCGATCCCTCCACTGTTGACCCGAACAGCACCAACACCCTTCGTTATGGTCACTCCAGCGTTGAAGTTGCCAAGCTGCAAGAGCAGCTCAAATCCCTGGGTTACTATTCCGGCTCCATTCAGTATCTTTTCGATTACAGAACCTACCAGGCAGTACGTTCCTATCAAAAAGCTAACGGCTTAAAAGTAGACGGTGTTGCCGGACCGATTACCCGCTCCTCCATTGCCGGTACCTTAGGCCCCGCGCCTGTCAAAAAGCCGGTTACACCCGGAGATGGCAGCATTTCTCTTTCCGAGGTAGAAGTCGCCAAACTACAAACACGCTTAAAAGCGCTTGGCTACTATAACCGTCTAATCGACGGCAAGGCCGGATACTATACCGACAACGCTGTACGTGCATTTAAAATTAAAAACGGCCTGTTCATCGATAATAATAAAAACGGTGTCTATGATGGCGGAGACGTCGTAACTAATACCCTTACCGCAACCGTTTATAACAAAATCTTTGAAGACAGTGCCAAGCCGGCAAAATAAATCTTAATAACTCGATACCACCCCATAAACGGGTGGTATTTTTTTACACAAAAAAAGCGACCAAGGAAAACCTTAAATCGCTATATGCCTTAAAGGCTGAATTAGACGCTGGCCTTATTCAATGCGCGAGCAAGACGGGCCTTTTTGCGGTTGGCAGCATTCTTGTGCATCACGCCTTTGGTGACAGCTTTATCAACAACGGAGGTGGTGGCGCTCAACTGGCTCTTGGCCTGGGCGGGATCCTCGTTTAACAATTTGACAAACTTCTTCACGGCGTTCTTCGCGGACGATTTCACCATACGATTGTACATGGTCTTTGATTTGGTAACACGAACGCGCTTCTTTGCGGACTGGATATTCGGCAACTTCCTTCACCTCCTTTAAACATTTCAGCTTTTTACAAGCGAATAATATATTAACATATATAATATTTATTTGCAAGCGCTTTCTTGTAATTTTTCATAGCAATTGATATACTGCATCTATTGCTGTGACAAAAAACGATGGGAATCGTATTTTGGAGGATTTAATGAAAGAGACAAGCATTCGGCTACAAAAATACATTGCTCTTTGCGGGGCGGCCAGCCGTCGCAAAGCAGAGGAGTTGATTCTGTCCGGCGCTGTCCAAGTTAATGGGCAAACCGTTCGAACCTTAGGCACCAAGGTAAGCCTTAACGATGTTGTTGCCTTGCACGGTGAGCAGCTCTTTTTTGAAAACGAAAAAAGATATGTTCTCTACTATAAACCTGTTGGCGAAGTGACTACCGTGAGTGATCCAAAGGGCCGGGACACGGTTCTGGATCATTTCACAGACTACCCTGTTCGTCTCTATCCTGTCGGGCGACTGGATTACGACTCCGAAGGCCTGTTAATATTAACCAACGATGGAGATTTAACCCAGCGCCTTACACACCCAAGTCATGAGGTAAGTAAAACATATATTGCCCGCCTGTCCATGCAAGTCAGCCCCCAATCGGTTGCTATGCTTGCAAGTGGTGTTTATATCGATGGTCGAAAAACAGCCCCTGCCAAAGTACGTATCCTTAGGGAAGATGCCTTTTCCACCGACATTCTTATCACCATTCATGAAGGCCGCAATCGACAAATACGAAAAATGGCAGAAGCTGTGGGTCACAAAGTCCTACGATTAAAACGTGTTGGCTACGGCCCTCTTTCTCTCGAAAACATGAAAAGAGGTACTTGGCGGGAATTAACACAAGAAGAAGTAAGGCAATTGAAAGAATTATGAGTGAGTTTATTCTGCGTTCTGCCCGGCACCTTGCAAAGGATGTATTTGAGCGTGTGGTATGTCCTGGCGATGTGGTTGTAGATGCCACAATGGGTAACGGCCAGGACACTTTAACGCTTTGCAGCTTGGTCGGGGAGAATGGTAAGGTAATCGCTTTTGATGTTCAAAAGCTCGCCTTGAACAATACCGAAGCTTTACTAAATTCGCACGGATATTTTAACCGCGCCAGGTTAATTCTCTGTGGGCATGAAAAGATGAAAGACTATGTCCATTCTCCCATCAAACTCTGTACCTTCAATTTAGGGTGGCTGCCCGGAAGCGATAAACTGGTAAGAACAAGCTGGCCCACCACCAAGGAAGCGCTTAATCAGGCGCTGTCCCTGCTTTCCCCCTTTGGCATATGTGTCATTTGCGTTTATCCCGGTCATCCTGAAGGCAAGGAAGAAAAGGATGAGCTTATTCCCTTTCTATTAAATCTACCTCCACAAAAATACAACGTATTATGGCAGCAATTCTTAAATGCCGGTCCAGATGCTCCAGAGTGCATCATCATTCAAAAACAAGCAAATTGAGGTATCTATGAAAGCATCCAGACCCTTTCCCTATGTAAAAATCACCAACAAAGGAACCAAAGCATTAAAAGGCGGGCATCCTTGGGTATATGAAGGCGAAGTCGTAGGTGTTCACGGCTGCATTGATGGAGAAATATGCGACGTTTTCTCTGAAAGCGGAACATACCTTGGCTCGGGTTTTTATAACAGCCATTCGCTTTTGCGGGTCAGGGTCATATCCACCAATGCCAACGACCGTTTTGACGAGGCTTTTTTTGCTCGCCGTATTGACTATGCACTTACCTATCGGCAGCATGTGATGGGTGAAGATTTTTCCTGCTGTCGGCTTATTTTCGGAGACGCGGATCAATTTCCCGGTCTAACCGTTGACCGATTTGGTCCTTACCTTGTTGCGGAAGTAATGAGTCTTGGCATAGAAAAACGTAAGCCCATGCTTTTTTCACTCCTTTTAGAAAACCTTCGACAAAGAGGTGAGCAAGTTCTTGGCCTATTTGAACGCAGCCAAGGCGGTCTCAGGCAAAAAGAAGGCTTAGAAAACTATGTGGGTTGGTTTAAAGACAGTATCAACCCACCCCCATCAATTGACCATGTAGATATTGTTGAAAATGGCATCAAATATCGTGTAGACTTTGGCTCAGGGCAAAAAACCGGCTTTTTCCTTGACCAAAAATATAATCGATTGGCTGTAGCAAAGCTTGCCAAGGGGCTGGACGTGCTCGATTGTTTCACCCACACAGGCGCCTTTGCGCTGAACTGCTTAAAACATGGCGCTAAATCCGTGCATTTAGTAGATGCTTCCCAAGACGCGCTGAACATGGCTAAATTTAACAGCTCCTTAAATGATTTCCCCCAAGAATGCATGACATTTACCAAAGCTGATGCCCTTAAATGGCTGCCTGAGCAGGTGCAGGATAAAATGAAATACGATCTTGTCATCCTGGACCCTCCTGCTTTCACCAAATCCCGCCGTACCATCAAAGGAGCGGAAAAAGGTTATCAAGATATTAATCACTGGGGTTTGCGGTTGGTTCGTCGTGGCAGTTACTTTGCTACTGCCTCATGCAGTCATTTCATGAGCCGTGAGTTATTCGATAAGGCAATTTTCCAAGCCGCATTGCTTGCCGGGGTACAGTTGCGCCTGATTGAAGCCCGGTCACAATCCCCCGACCATCCTATCCTTATTGGTGTTCCTGAAACAGAGTACCTAAAAATGAACCTGTACCAAGTCATTTAACAAAGAATGCTTTCCGTTAAAACTGGCGGAAAGCATTTTTGTTATTCATCTTCTTTGATAGATATTTTACGTCTTTTTCTCACTGCATCTGTCAACAGATACTCAATTTGGCCATTAAGCGAACGAAACTCGTCCTCCGCCCATGCCGCGAGCGCCTCATAGAGCTCTTGAGACAGGCGTAGCGGTATCTGCTTTTTCATCTTAGTATAGGCTGCCGGAGTTAACGATGGGCTGTGCATCACGGTTGCCACAGAGCACCACTAAGAGATTGGAAACCATAGCCGCTTTGCGTTCATCGTCAAGCTCTACAATATTCCCTTCTTGGAGGCTTTCAAGCGCCATCTGAACCATGCCAACGGCTCCGTCTACAATCATTTTTCGTGCATCGATAATAGCGCTTGCCTGCTGACGCTGAAGCATGGCGGAAGCAATTTCCGGCGCATATGCAAGGTACGTAATCCGGGCATCCAGGATTTCAAGACCTGCGATCTCTACCTTTTCTTGTAAATCATCTTTGATACGATTAGCCACAACTTCAGAAGATCCACGGAGGCTGCCTTCGTCCGCCTTGCCATCACCCGTGGTATCAATGCCCGGCGCTACATCGTAAGGATAGATACGCACGATGTTTCGAACAGCAGCATCGCACTGCAAAGACAAGAATTCTTTATAGTTATCTATGTTGAAAACCGCTTTTGCCGTATCCTTTACTCGCCATATAACGGCAATGCCAATTTCAACAGGATTTCCAAGTCGGTCATTAATTTTCTGCTTAGCGTTAGATAAGGTCATAACCTTTAGAGAGATTTTTTTGTTGGTTAATTCAATGTTGACATTCGCGGCAGAAACTGCATCCGTTTTTTTAGACACATCTTTGCTTTGACCAAGGCGAGTATCTGCCGCAGGGTTAATAGCGGTACAAAAGGGGTTGACCCAAAAAAAGCCTTCGCCACGGAGAGTACCTACATACTTACCAAAGAGAGTAAGGACAAGCGCTTCTTGGGGGCGTAACGACTTAAGTCCAGCAAAGTTAATAAAGCCACCGATAAACCAAAAGATCATGAGAGTAACTGTAAGAATCTGAACGGCAAGAGGTATAGTTTCCCAATTATTTACAAGGAAAATAACCAGAGGGATTAAAGCCAGATAGCCAAGCAAGGTACCAATCAGGACGGGCATCCCCTTACGGGATTTCATTGTTTTTTCTTGATTGTTCATAAGCGAACCTCCATAATCATTTTTGTATCTTTATGATATCATTTTGATATCAATCCGTCAACACCTTTTCAAAAATTTTTTTCATTGCGTTGAATCATCGTATTTCTATGATGAACAAAGACTTTTGTGGTATACTGCCTATGGAATATTAAACGAAAGAAGGTTAATTCATGAAAATTGCAATCGCAAACGACCACGCTGCCGTTGAGCTTAAAAATGAAATCGTTAAACATCTTGAACAAAAAGGCTATGAATACATAAATTTGGGCACGGATTCAACCGACAGCATTGACTACCCTCTCTATGGATATAAAGCTGCAAAGGCCGTTCAAAGCGGACAGTGTGCCTTTGGAATCGTTATCTGCGGAACAGGCATTGGCATTAGCCTATCCGCTAATAAGGTTCCCGGTATCCGCTGTGCGGTGTGCTCCGAACCGCTTTCCGCTTCCTTAACCAGGCAACATAATAATGCCAATATGCTTGCCATGGGCGCAAGAATGATTGGGGTTGAAATGGCCAAAGCTATTGTTGATACTTTCTTAAGCACAGAATATTCACAAGAAGAGCGCCATCAACGCCGCATTGATATGGTTAGCGCCATTGAACAAGGTCAGGAACCGGAAAGTCTGCTGTGATTCGAGTACTTAACCTGCGCCTTCCCTTGGATGCAAGCGATGAAGACGCGTTTAACAAGGCTGTACAATTTTTGCGCATCTCTGAAAATCAAGTTATTTCCTGGAAAATTTCCAGAAAAAGTATTGACGCTCGGGATAAAAGTAATATTCGCCTGGCTTGCGCGCTTGATTTGTCGCTTAAAAGCGGAGAAAAAAAACTGCTAAATAAGTTTAAAGAAAACGAAGTTAGGAAAATTGTACCCTCTGTCCCGTTGTCACCTCCAAAGGTTAATGCTTCATCACGGCCAGTTGTTGTAGGTTTGGGGCCGGCAGGCTCATTTGCGGCACTATATCTTGCACGAGCAGGTTTGAATCCCTTAGTGCTTGAGCGGGGAGACAGTGTAAACGAGCGGGCAAAAAAAATTAACCATCTGTTTGTTTCCGGAACCCTAGACCCTGAAAGCAATATGCTCTTTGGTGAAGGCGGCGCCGGTACTTTTTCGGACGGGAAATTAACCACCGGCATTAAAAATCCCCTATGTGACCAAGTGCTGGAAATCCTTCATGCACACGGTGCCCCCGATGACATTCTTACCCTGCAACGCCCTCATATCGGCACCGATCGCTTGCCAAAGGTGGTTGCTTCTATTCGCAAAGAAATTCAGTGTTTGGGTGGCATGGTTCTTTTTAATGCCCGGCTTTCAGATATTCATATCCACGGTACCGGCATCAAAGGTGTTTCCTATGAGAAAGATGGACAGACTGAGTATGTAGCGTGTGAAAAAGTCATCTTGGCAACCGGTCACAGCGCCAGGGATACGTATAAGCTGATGCAAGACTTAGGTGTTCTGCTCGAAGCCAAGCCTTTTTCCATTGGAGCGCGTATTGAACATCTACAAAGCGATGTGGATCAAGCGCAATACGGAAAAACAGCAGACGGAAAACTACTTCCGCCGGCCGAATATCATTTGAATGTCAAAACAAAATCGGGGCGCGGGGTCTATACCTTTTGCATGTGTCCCGGCGGTACAGTGGTTCCAAGCGCGAGTGAACCCAGGCATCTGTGTACCAACGGGATGAGTGTATATAAAAGAGATGGCATCAACGCCAACAGCGCGCTATTGGTTGACGTTCGTCCCAGCGACTTTGCCACAAGCGACCCTTTGGCCGGCATTGAGTTTCAACGGAAATGGGAAAAAAAGGCCTTTGATTTGGGAGGGCAAAATTATCATGCCCCAGCGCAGCTTGTTGGCGATTTTCTGAACAGCAGATCTTCGTCCGGTTCATTACATGTGCAGCCGAGCTATAAACCCGGCGTTGTCTGGGGCTCCATTTCAAATTGTTTGCCTGATTTTGTTGTGGATTGTATGAAAGAATCACTGCCCCTGCTTGACAGAAAACTGAAAGGTTTTGCACATCCAGGCGCTGTATTAACAGCACCAGAAACCCGCTCGTCATCCCCCGTGCGTATCTTGCGCAATAAAGACGGTCAGGCTTCCTTACAAGGGCTGTTCCCATCTGGTGAAGGCGCAGGATACGCTGGCGGAATCATGTCCGCTGCGGTGGACGGAATAAAAGCCGCGATGCAATTGGTCCGTTCCCTCTGATTGTCAGATTGACCCTTTTTCCCTTTTAATGATATGATTCCAAGGAATACCAGTAAAGGAGAATTAAACAATGCATGAAATTATCGAATTTCGTTATGATGTACAGCTGCTCATTGAAGGAACGGACTTGGACGAAGACACCATCGGTGACCACATCGAAAACAACATCAAAGGCGACAGCCTCCTGTGTGTCGGGGATGACGAGCTGATTAAAATCCACTACCATACCAACGAGCCTTGGGACGTGCTTGCCTACTGTGCCACCCAAGGTGATATCTATGATATTATCGTTGAAAATATGCAAAGGCAAAGCGAAGGCTTGGACGGCTAACCAAGCAAAACATGCGGCTTTAGTGATAGGATCTAAAGTCACTTTTCATTTCACAAAAACGGCGTAGTTTTTGCTACGCCGCTTTTTTGATTGTGATTAATTTTCTTAGTCAAGAGCCATTGCTCTCTCTTTTTCCAATCGGTCAAGTTCATCACCTGATTTATATAACACAATGAATCCAATGACAAAAAGCAGCGCCAAGGCAATGGTTCCATAAGAAGACCTGCCGGTTAAGGTGCCGATAATCGAGTAAAGCAGTGGCCCGATGAAGCTTGCAAACTTGCCGAAAATATCGAAGAAACCAAAAAACTCGTTAGATCTTTTCTTTGGAATCAGCTTGCCATACAGAGAGCGCGAAGTCGCCTGAATACCGCCTTGTACGGTACCTACCAAGATAGCCATCATCCAGAAAATAGTGCTTGAAAGCTTGATTGACTTCTGATAAGCGGAAATAGAATCTGTAGTATCAATAAAGGCATCTCGGCTCAATTCAATCTTATCTTCCGCCACAATTGCAAGTGCCGCATCATTTTCATGCATGTCCGCCCAAGTTAAGTGAAGCTTTTCAAGCCCTTCCTGATTATTGTCTCTGATATAGTTCTTCGTTTTTTGGAAATAGACGGTTAGAGCAGCCTGTGCCTTGTCGCTTTCTACAAAGGTAGGTAGTTCGGCAATGGCTTCGGCTTTAAAGCCGTCATAAGCAACATCATAGGCTTCCTGTGAGGGCTCAAGAGTAAAGCCCATGACAAAGCCAAAGAGGCAAATGACAATATATACGGCGATCGCAAAAAGAAGCAGCTTTCTTGCGCCAACCTTCTTTGAAAAGCTGCCAAATAAAATAGAGCACGGCATCGCTACGATTTGTGTTACTAAAAGCGCCAAAATCATGCCCATGGCGCCAAGGCCCAAGGAAGCGCCATAAGCCGTTGAGATATTGATGACCGTACCAACACCGTCGATATAAAAGAAATAAGCGATAATGAACAGGAATAGGCCTTTTTCCATCATGATTTCTTTGGCCGTTTGCAAGGTTTGTTTTAATACCGATGAAAGGGTCGGTTTTTGATTATCGTCAATATAATGCACTTGCTCAACATTTTTCAGGAAAGGAATGGTAAACACCAACCACCAAACGGATGTAATGATAATGGAAAATTTTTGGGCAAAAGGATTGCCATAGCCCAGTTTAGCAAGCACAGCAATACTAATCACAAAGGGAATGGTTGAGCCGCCAATATACCCCATGGCATAGCCCCAGGAACTTACCTTATCCATGCGTTCGTTGCTGGTCACGTCGGTTAAGAACGAGTCATAAAAGAGGTTTGAACAGGAAAAGCCAATACGAGAAATGACATAAAAAACAAGCATCACTTTCCAACTGTCAAAGGCCGCAATCAGACCCGTTGAAATAATACCCATAAGAGCAAAGATGGTAAACAGCTTTTTCTTCATGCCCTTATAGTCGGCAACAGCGCCAAGAATGGGTGACAGAATCGCCGCGACCAGTGTAGCAAAGCTGGTGGCATACCCCCACACCATATCGCCCGCATCACCTGCAAAGCTAACAAAAATCGGCGGAAAAATCGCCGCCATGATGTTGGTAGCATACACGCTGTTTGCCCAGTCGTATAAGATCCACGCGCGCTCTTTTTTGGTAAACCGATTGCGTCCCATAAAAACCTCCAGTGTTTTTGTATAGCCTATTATAACGGAATCTCATCTAAGCAACAAGCTTTCAATTATGAAATAAAAAAAATATTTAGCTGGGTAATTTAACAATTGTTTGACCTTTGCATATTTCCCCTAAGGAAAGTCTAGCATTTGTGGAGAAATATTACCCTCCCACAAGACATAGTGCAAAAAGTTATCAACAAGTTAAGATATTCATCAGACAACTTATCCACACCAACTTGAAGTCTTTTCATCAATTGTGGTAACATATACGCAGGTTCTTTAAGGGCCAATCGAGTTATCCACAGGGCCTGCACAATCGTGTGGCGTTCTGTTTTTATTTAAGGGAGGCACTGCACACTTGGATATCACCTTGCTTTGGTCAAAAGCATGTGACCTGCTAAAGCGGGAATTAAACCCCGTTAGCTACACCACTTGGATTGAATCAGGTATTAAACCAGTCACCATTGAAAATGATCGGTTAATTTTTGCTGCGCCTACAGATTTTTTCGCCTCCTTTGTCTCTTCTATGTATTTAAACCAGATTGCACATTCGTTGTCCAAGGTTGCCTCCCGCCCAATGGAGGCCATTATCCTAACAGCTGAAGAGCTAAAAAGTTTCGAACCGGGTAAAGCTCCTGTTAAATCGGTACAGGACAAATTAAATCCCCGTTACACTTTTGATACGTTCGTTGTCGGTAGCGGCAATCGTTTTGCTCACGCGGCTTCCTTAGCCGTAGCCGAAGCGCCTGCCCAAGCCTATAACCCCCTCTTCCTGTATGGTGGGGTTGGCCTTGGTAAAACACACCTAATGCACGCTATTGGCCATTTTATTACCAGCAACAAACCCGATACAAAGCTTGTCTACGTAACCAGCGAAGAATTTACCACTGAAATGGTTACGGCCATTCAAACCAATAAAAATGCGGCTTTTCGCGAAAAATACCGCAGTGTTGACGTATTATTGATTGACGATATTCAATTTATCGCAGGTCGCGACTCCACGCAGGAAGAATTTTTCCATACCTTTAATGCTTTATATAATTCCGGCAAGCAAATTATTATTTCAAGTGACCGGCCGCCAAAAGAGATTGCTAAACTTGAAGAACGTCTTTCCAGCCGCTTCTCCTCGGGTTTAATTGCCGACTTGCAAAAGCCCGACATTGATACACGCATCGCTATTTTGCGCCAAAAAGCTTCCGAATGCGCTTTGGATGTGGACGATGAAGTGCTCCAGATGATTGCTGAAAAGGTTGACAGCAACATCAGAGAGCTGGAAGGCACTTTGACGCGCCTGTCAGCCTACATGGGGCTTGTCGGCAGCAGTTACGTCACCCCTGAGCTTGCAAAAGAAGCGCTCAAAGAAGTTTTTCAAGAGCATCAGCCCCGCTCAGTCACAGTGGACGATATTATCGATGCAGTTTGCGAGTATTACGCCATCACCCGCGGTGAAATATTGGGTAAAAGACGCAATCGCTCCATCGCCCTGCCCCGCCAGATGGCTATGTACCTTTCCCGTCAGTTGACAGGCGCGTCCTTGCCGTCCATTGGCGATAGTCTTGGCGGACGCGATCACTCAACCATCCTGCACGGCTGTAATAAGATCGAAGAGCTGCTCGAAACCATGCCCACCATACAGGCGGCAAAAAATGACATTATCAAACGCCTCAATGTGTAGCCTTGAAAAAGAAAACTAACTAAAATGTTCGTCATATGAAGCTTGTTTTTGAGGTCTGTCGGTTGACAGGCCTCTTTATTATTTAGTAAAATTGATACGTGTTTTTGACTGTCTACTTTGGTTAAGCTATCCACTGGAAGGAGAGAAAATCATGGAATATATTATCAACATCGCCGGCATGGAACGCAAACTTCCTTTATGCCGAGTGAACGACGAGCTGTACATTGCCGCCTTTGTCATTTTTGGTGATGTGGAGTTAACTGTCCACTGCGCAAAAGAGCTGCTGAAAATCGCTCCCGAACACGATATATTAATTACCGCGGAATCTAAAGGCATCCCCCTGGTTTATGAAATGGCCCGTCAGCACGGTGCCAACAGATACCTGCTTGCGCGCAAGGCACCCAAACTATATATGAAAAAAGTCTTTTCAACCGAAGTGACCAGCATCACCACCGTCAACCGGCAAATGCTGCACATTGACCAAGAAGATGCTGATTTCATGAAAGGACGCCGCGTCCTGATTGTAGACGACGTTATCTCGACCGGAGAATCTATCAAAGCTGTTGAGAAACTTGTTACTCAAGCGGGCGGTATCGTGGTCGGTAAAATGGCCATTCTTGCAGAAGGCGATGCTATGGAGCGCGACGATATTACCTACCTGGCGAAATTACCCCTATTCAATCCCGATGGCAGTCCGCTTCAATAAAGGAGATTTACATGAAACATCAAGGCGTTCTTATTCTTGACTTTGGAAGCCAGTTCACAAGGTTGATTGCCCGTAGGATCCGTCAGCAAAAGATATATTCCAAGGTTCTTCCCGCTTCGGTGAGTTTGGAAACCATCAAAAAGGAAGCCCCTAAAGGGATTATCTTGTCCGGCGGTCCCTCTTCCATTAGTGATCCCAATGCTCCTCGCATTGACAGAGAAATTTTCTCGCTTGGCATCCCAGTCCTTGGCATCTGTTACGGCATGCAATTAATGAGTTCCCTGTTCGGCGGTACTGTTGTACGCGCAGATAAACGGGAATATGGTGTGGCTACCGTACAATTTTGTGGCAGCGATGCTCCTTTTTCCGCCATGCCCGAATTTAGCGATTGCCTTATGAGCTACACAGACCGGGTAGAAACGCTGCCCGCCGGCTTCAATGTTTATGGTAAAACTAACGCCTGCCCTATCGCCGCGATAGGTAACCCCGAGCAAAAATTGTATGGTATTCAATTCCATCCTGAAGTGACACTATCAAAGGATGGCCCCACCTTTCTCTCTTCCTTTCTGTTTGATGTGTGTAAACTTGAACCCACTTGGGAAATGACCGGTTATGCCGAACATGCTATAGAACAGATAAAAGAAGCCGTTGGTGATGGTACTGTATTATTGGGTCTGTCCGGCGGAGTCGACAGCGCAGTTGTAGCCGCATTAATTGAAAAAGCCATCGGCAATCGACTGCACTGCGTTTATGTAGACCACGGTTTTATGCGAAAAGGCGAAACCGAAATGGTCAAGACAGTTTTTACCCAACATTTCCCTGTAACCCTTAAATGCGTTGATGCAAGCGATCGATTCTACTCTGCCCTTGAAAATGTAAGCGACCCCGAACAAAAGCGCAAAATCATCGGCGCGGAGTTCATCAACGTCTTTAAAGATGCTGCCCACAGCTTTGGAAAGCTGGACTACTTTGCCCAAGGCACCATCTATCCGGACGTTATTGAATCCGGCGCTGTTGAGGGAAGCAATGTAATTAAGTCCCACCATAATGTGGGCGGCTTGCCCAAAGAACTTGGCTTCACCGGCCTTATTGAACCCTTGCGCAGTTTATTTAAGGACGAAGTTCGCGAACTTGGTCGTGTGCTTGGTTTGCCTAATCAAATGGTTAACAGGCAGCCCTTTCCCGGCCCAGGTCTTGCTATCCGTTGCCTTGGCACACTCACTCGTGAACGCATCAACATCGTTCGTGAAAGCGATGCGATTTTAAGGGAAGAAGTGGAAAAAGCCGGCCTTACCTCCTCCATTAGCCAATACTTTACTGTACTAACCAATGTTCAGTCCGTTGGCGTTACGGGCGATGAAAGAACCTATTTCTACGCTGTTGCCATTCGTGCAGTCACGACTGATGACTTTATGACCGCACAATGGACCAGGCTCCCCCACGAACTGCTCGCCACCGTATCCAGCCGCATCGTTAATGAAGTGCCTGGTGTCAATCGCGTACTGTATGATATTACAGGAAAGCCTCCTGCGAGTATCGAGTGGGAATGATTTCACACCCGTGAAAAAGCCTTATTTTACTGGGCTTTTGCCGATTGTATATGCTTTTTGGCAACAAAATGGCAACATTATTTGAATTATTGTAAAAGTAAAGAGCTATCAGATTTTTGAAAGTCTGATAGCTCTTTTTGTTATGTCTAATTTAATCGTTTATTATCTGTGCTTGTTATTGTTAGAATTATTTCAAGATATTTTTTAAATTATCTTTAGTTGTCCAAGGCTTTTTTCTATGTATCATACTGTGACAATTTGAGCATAACATAACAATATCTTCAATAATTGTTTTTTCGTTTTGTTTCATTTTAGCGACCGGCTTTATG